>JACPFE010000585.1 GCA_016183145.1 Deltaproteobacteria bacterium
GCGGGAATGACGAGTCGAGGAGGGCACCCTGTGGAAGGAAATCCCTCCATTTTCATTCTCGGCGGGCGTGCGTAAGATCATGGCACACTTCGTGGTGAATCCAACTTTTCTCATTTTGGTTGCGGCCCTGCCGCGCTAAGTCCTTCGTGGTGAATACTCCTCCACTACCATTTTTTCCAGCGCGGCACCTTTTCCCGGTTCGGTATGCCGTCGCCGAGCAGCGTTCGGCCTCCAAGCGGAAATTTTTTCGGCGGCACGGCGCCTAGAACAAGGTAGATCACGTCCTTGTTCGAGTCGTTGCCGAGCGCCCGGTAGACCTTGGGCGAAACGCGAATGACCGTGCCTTCCGGCATGGCGATCCGTTTGCCGTCGAGAATGATCGTGCCCGACCCTTGTAGCGTAATAAACACTTCTTCTTGCACTTTGTGACGGTGGACGTAGGCAGCGCCTTCGCCGGGTTTGTAGCGCACGAAGCTGAAGCCGACGCCCCTGCAGCCCATCGGGCGCGACAAGAACTCTTTATCCTTGACCCTGCTGAGCGGCATAAAAAACTTGGTGTAACCGGTCGCCATAAAACCTCCTGTTTAGTTGGGTAAACGGTGCATCTGCAGATGACGCGCCATCCCCTCGATGTTGAGCGGCAGATAATTCTTGTAGTCGCCCCAACCAGCGTACTTCTCCATTTTCACCAGTTGCTTGATTTCGTCCACCGATTTACCGTCGCGCAAATAACCGAGCACCTGCTCGCGCAACTCTTCGAGGTAGGCGCGCAGCGCGCGCATGTCTTCTTTCCGCCCCACCTCCCCGTGGCCCGGCGCCAGGATATCGAAGTCGAGGGCTTCGGCTTTCCTCAGCGATTCGATCCATTCGTCGATGTAGGCGTCGGGAAAATCCCGGAACGGCAGGCTCTTCACCGGGATGAAATCCACCGCAAACAGCGCTCGTTCGTCGGGAAAACGCATTACGATGGAGTTGTCCGAATGGTTTTTGCCCAAATAGATAAGCTCGACCTTTTTTCCGCCCAATTCCACGGTCAGCCGGTCCGAGAACGTCAAGTCGGGCACCGCCGTGGGACGGCGTTCGCCGAGGATGACGGCCTTGGCGTTTTCATGGGCGATCACCACGGCGGTATCGGCAAAAACCTCGCCGCCCGAGATGTGGTCCGAATGATCGTGGCTATAGATAAGATACTTGACCGGCTTGGCGAAGCGCTGGGCAAGCTCGGCCTTGAGCCAGCGCGCGGCGTCGGCGTCGATGGGGTCGGTGGCGATGATGCCCGCCGGCGTGACCAGGAAAACGGAGAAATGGCTGGCGTTGCGAAAACGGTACAGGTCGCCCTTGATCGGCGTAATCACGCGCTGCGGCTGGGCATGCGCCGCGGCGATACCCACCGCCCAGCAGACGATCACGAAAAGAACTCTTTGAAGCCGCGCCGGATTCATTACTTGGCTTACCGGTTGACCTTGACCCTCCAGATAGGGAAAATAGCCGCTCCCGGGGGCAAAAGGCAAACAGTTTATGTTTTAGGGTCTTCAGGCTTTCGTTTGGCTCACCGCCGAGGCGCTGAGGGCGCGGAGGAGAGGGAGTAGAAAGAACTCTCTGCGAACTCTGCGTCTCTGTGGTGAATACTCTTTCACAGTAGACCCGGAAGGACCATGTTTTACCGTTTTCGCTGCGAATCCGAGTTCTACCCGGCCTTGAGCCGATTGCCACTTCACCTGCGCATGAAGCTCGACCTGGCCGGGGTCAAATTTTCTCTCAAAGACTGGCTCGCTTTTAGCTTTGCAGAGCGCATGGTCTTATGCCACTTCCCCATCGAAACCGAGGACGAGCAGCAAGCCTTCATCGCTTACCTCGAATTTCTATCGCGGAAGTACCTCGGCGCGCCGTTGGCGCTCACCGCCCCGGTGAATCGCCTGCTGTGGGATAGTGCGGATCCCATACCGCAGCCCGTCGTTGAAAAAAGCGCGGCGAGAAACCAAGCCGTGACCCGCGAGGAGTGGGCGCGCTGGAATTCATGCTACCGCTACGCGCTTTACAAGACGGCGATTTCCAAAAACGAACCCGAGGCTTTCTATGAGCTGCTCGGAGAGTTGCGCGAAGCGAAACGCTGACGGCCGATGGCCAAATTAAGATCCAACGATACCTGGCTTTCCCGCCTCGTTCCTTTCGGCCTGGTGGGCCAAACCAAGCCGCGCCACTACCGCGAGATGATCGGCGTCCTCTGGGAGAACAAGAACAACATCCCCTACGCGTGGAAGATTCTCAAGCATGGAGTGTGCGACGGCTGCTCCCTGGGACCCTACGGCCTGCGCGATAACGTGCTCGACGGCGTTCATCTCTGCATGACCCGTCTTAAATTGCTGCGCTTGAATACCATCGGCGCCCTCAATACGGCGGCGATGAGCAACGTGGCCCGGCTAAGATCGTTAGATCAGGAAAAGCTCCGCGCGCTCGGGCGTCTCCCTTACCCGATGATTCGCCGCCAAGGCGACGCCGGTTTTGCGCGGATCAGTTGGGAGGAAGCCTTCGATTTCGCCGGCAAAGCGATCCGCGACACACCGCCGCACCGGATGGCTTTCTTCGCCACCTCCCGAGGTCTGACCAACGAAGTCTACTACGTCTTTCAAAAACTCGCCCGCGTCCTCGGCACCAACAACGTCGATCTCTGCTCTCGGCTCTGCCACGCGGCAAGCGTGTCGGGACTGAAGGCGACCCTCGGCATGGACGCGCCGACCTGCTCGCTTTCCGACTTCATCGGCACCGATCTTTTGGTCATCTTCGGCTCCGACCTCGCCAACAACCAGCCGGTCACGACCAAGTATATGCATTTCGCCAAGAAACGGGGCACGCGCATCGTCGTCGTGAATCCCATGCGCGAGTACGGGCTGGAGCGCTACTGGGTACCGTCCGTGGTCTCAAGCGCGCTTTTCGGCACCAAGCTGATGGACGATTTTTTTCAGGTGCGTGTCGGCGGCGACATCGCATTTATCAACGGCGTGCTGAAGGTGTTGATCGAGGGCAACCGGCTGGAGCGAGATTTCATCGATAATCATACCCGCGGTTTCGACAACCTAAAGGCCGGTTTGGAACAGCAGCCCTGGGAAATGCTCGAGCAGCGTTCGGGGTTGTCCCGCTCAGAGATCGACCGCTTCGCGCAACTCTACGGTTCAGTCAAAAGCGCCGTGCTCGTCTACAGCATAGGACTCACGCAGCATGAATTCGGCGTCGACAACGTCAGGGCGATCGTCAATCTCGCCCTCGTCCGCGGCATGCTCGGGCGCGAAAAATGCGGCATCATGCCGATCCGCGGCCACAGCGGTGTGCAGGGCGGCGGCGAATGCGGCGTCGAGCCGGACCGCTTTCCCGGCGGATTTACCGTCGACGATGAAAACGCCCGGCGCTTTTCCAATTTGTGGCGCCATCCCGTGCCCTCTAATCCCGGGCTCAGAGTGCCGCAGATGATCGAGGCGGCGCACCGCGGCGAGATAAATTTTCTCTATTCGATCGGCGGTAATTTGCTCGAGACCCTGCCCGACCGTAAGTTCGTTGCCGAAGCGCTGGCGCGAGTTCCCGTGCGAATCCATCAAGATATCCTGCTCAACCGCTCTATGCTCCTGGAGGCGGCGGAAGCCGTGCTGCTGCTGCCGGGCCAGACGCGCTACGAGCAACAGGGCGGCGGCACCACGACGAATACCGAACGCCGGATTCGCTTCACGCCGGAAATTCCCGGCCACCGCGTTGGCGAAGCGCTGCCGGAGTGGCAAATCCCCACGGTTATCGGCCGCCGCTCTATGCCCAACGGCGCGCTGCTCTTTCCTTTCACCGACACCCAGGCGATCCGCGACGAGATGGCGCATGTCATGCCCATTTACCAGGGGGTCGAAAATTTAAAAATTGAAGGCGATCATCTGCAATGGGGTGGCCCTCATCTATTCAAGGACGGAAAATTCAGCGGCATGCCCGGCGGCCGCGCCCGCTTCAGCGTCGTCGAGCCACCGGACCGGCGCGCTTCAGAGGGCCGCTTCTACCTCGCCACGCGGCGCGGCAAACAGTTCAACAGCATGACCTTCGGCGCCAAGGACCGGCTGATGGGGAGTAAAAGCCGGCACGCGATCTTCATCGCGCCCGAAGATGCCGAACGGCTCGGCCTTGAGAACGGCGCGCGCGTCACCGTCCGCTCCGACACGGGCGCTATGAACGGGACGATCCAGACCGCGCCGGTCAAATCCGGCACGGCGCAAGCCTACTGGCCGGAAGCCAACGTGCTCATCCCGCGCCGCGCCGATCCGGTCTCCGGCGAGCCGGACTACAACGCGGAGGTGTGGATTGAAGCGGTGATTGGATGATACGGTGCAATTTGATCTCCCTTAGCAGGGTTAACATGCACCGACATTGGACCCAATCAAGGACAAATCCATGAACGCTGGAACCGGGCTCACGGATCAAGAACTCTTTCCGCGCTTCTCCGACGCGGAATACACGCGCCGCTATCGCGCCGTGCGCGAGGCGATGCAGAAAGAGAGCCTCGATGCGATTCTGATTTCCGGCGCGCGAGGTTCCTCCGAAGTTCACTATCTCTCCAACTATCTCGCGCAGTCGCCCTGCTGGCTGTTTTTTCCGCGCGACGGGGAAGCGACGGTTTTTATCCACTTTTTCAATCACCAACCCTGCGCCAAGGCACAGGCGATCATTAATGACGTGCGCTGGTACGGCCCGGCGCCGCTGCCGACGTTGGCGGAAGAAATCCGCCGCCGCGGTTTGGAAAAAAGCCGCATCGGCCTTGTCAGCATGCGCGCCATGGCCCACGGCCACGTCACCGAGCTTCAGCGCCTCTTTCCTGACGCCGAGTTCGTCGAGTTCGGTCCGCAATTCGGTCGCATTCGGCGAGTGAGGAGCGAAGAGGAGCTGATCTATCTAAGACGTAGCGGTTATCTCACCGACCTGGCATGCGAAGCTCTGGAGGAGCACTTGAAGCCCGGTCTGACGGAACAGGATATTCTGTCGATCGTCTACGGGGCTTATATCAAGAACGGCGGCGATCCGGGTATCCATTTCATCGCGACGACCAACATGGACAAGCCCGACCGCTTCGTTCCGTGGCAGCGGCAAACTCCAAGAGTGCTCGAAAAGGGCAGCGTCGTGATCACGGAATTGACCGTCAGCTACTGGGGCTATTCCACGCAGATCCACCGCCCCTTCGCCATCGGCAAAGAGCCTGCGCCGCTCTACCGAAAGCTCTTCGACACCGCGCTTCACTGCTACGGGAATATTCGGCGAATCTGCAAGCCAGGCACGACCAGTGAACAGATCATCGCAGCATCAGGCGTCATCGAAGAGAACGGCTTCACCACTTACGATAGCGTCTTTCACGGCGAAGCCGGAAAATCCCCCGAGCTTGGCACGCGTAGCGCCGCACATCCGGTGGAACCGTGGACCCTGCAAGAAAACATGGTCCACGTGATCCAACCGAATCCGATCACCAAAGACTTCAAAGCCGGGCTGCAATTGGGAGCCGCCGTCATCGTCAAGCCCGAAGGCGGCGAGCCGCTGCACAACTACCCGTTCAAGTTTCCCGTCTGCGGGTAAATCAACACTAAAATGAAACTTTCACTCCGATGGTTGATTCTCAACGGGCTCTTGATCGTCGTCGGTTCCTTCATATCAGTCCTGGTTCTAGCCCGAGACCCGCATTCGCTAAAGCCCGCAGAGACCCCGGAGAGGCATCTGCAAAACTTAACGCAGCTTACATTCGGCGGGCAGAACGCGGAAGCGTATTTTTCTTTCGACGGCACAAAAATCATCTTCCAATCGACCCGGCAGCCGTATGAGTGCGATCAGATCTTCAGTATGAACGTAGACGGCGGCGACGTGAAACTTTTAAACAGCGGCAAGGGCCGGACGACCTGTGGATTCTTCTTTCCCGACGGCAAGCGATTTATCTATGCCTCCACCCATCTGGCCGGCGACCGCTGCCCCCCGGCGCCGGACCGAAGCCAGGGCTACGTCTGGCCGATTTACCCCGCCTATGAAATCTTCAGCGCCAATCTCGACGGCTCCGGCCTGCGGGCCTTGACCAGGAATCCCGGCTATGACGCCGAGGGAACCATTTCTTCCGACGGCAAGAAAATCGTTTTTACTTCCATGCGCGGCGGCGATCTGGACATCTACACGATGAACGCCGACGGCAGCGGGACGAAGAGACTGACGACCGAGAAAGGATACGACGGCGGGCCGTTTTTCTCCTGGGACGGCAAGACCATCGTCTATCGCGCTTACCATCCGAAGACCAAAGACGAGCTGAAGGAATACGAATCCCTCCTCAAACAAAATCTAATCAAGCCGACGCGCGCGGAAATTTTTATCATGTCCGCCGATGGGTCCAACAAACGGCAGTTGACCAACAACGGCGCGGCCAACTGGGCGCCCTTCCTGCACCCCAACAACCGGCAGATTATCTTTTCCTCAAACTTGCACGACCCCGAACGGCGGAGCTTTTCCCTTTATTTGATCAACGTCGATGGGACCGGCATGGAGCGAATTACCCACGGCGCCCGCTTCGACAGTTTCCCGATGTTTTCGCGGGACGGAAAGAAATTGGTCTTCGCCTCGACGCGCAACGCCAAGGAGCCGCGCGAGTTCAACATCTTCATTGCCGATTGGGTCCCGTAGCGGGCCGGCTTCGGTCTCGGTTGTCATCGTTGGCGCACACCGTGGTAGTGGTTCATTTTTTGATTTCAACACCGCATCGATGTAGGGGCAGGCCGAAGCCTGTCCTGAGTCAGTCGAAGGATGCCTGCCCTCCGAACGGGCAACCACATAGGGTTGCCCCTACTGAACCAGTACGTGCGCCGCCGAAGGTGATGACAAGCGCGGCTTTTTTCAGTAAAGTCCTGAAGTCCGGGAAGGCCCAGGTTAATTGCCAGAGGATCGGATAGGTTTTACTCTCGGAGGTATCCTGCTTGGAAACTGCCGCGCGTGAATTTCAGATCATGGTGAAAACGGTCGGGGCGATCTGCAACCTCGACTGCCACTACTGCTATTACCTAAAAAAAGAAGACCTCTACCCCAAAGGCACAAACTTTCGGCTGAGCGACGAAACTCTGGAGCGGTACATCGCGCAGCATATCCAGGCGACGCCGAAGGAGATCGTCAGCTTCTCATGGCATGGCGGTGAGCCGACACTGCTCGGCGTCGACTTTTTCCGCAAGGCGGTCGACTTTCAGAAAAAACACCTTCCTGAAGGCAAAAAACTCATCAACGGCATTCAAACCAATGGCACGACGATCGACGAGGAGTGGTGCGAGTTTCTCGCCAAGGAGAACTTTTACATCGGCCTGAGTCTCGACGGCCCGCGAGAGCTGCACGACCATTACCGCGTGACTAAAGGCCAAAAGCCGACCCACAAACAAGTCGTCCAGGCTTTTCATATGCTCCGCAAAGCGAAAGTACACGTTGACCTGCTTTGCGTGGTCCACGACGTCAACGTTAAGCATCCGACGCAGGTCTATCGCTACTTCAAGGAGATCGGCGGGCAGTATCTCCAGTTCCTGCCTCTCGTAGAGCCGAACAACGACGCGCGGGGATCGATTCACCCCCGCTCGGTTCCCGCTGCCGCCTACGGGGAGTTTCTCTGCGTGATCTTCGATGAGTGGCTGCGCAACGACATCGGCAAGATTTCCGTCCAGCTCTTCGACGAGTCCGTCCGCCCGTTCTTGGGCATGGAGCACGCGCTGTGCATCTACCGCGAGACCTGCGGGGATGTGCCGGTGATCGAGCACAACGGCGATTTCTACTCCTGCGACCACTACGTGCTGCCGGAATACAAGATCGGCAATATTTACGAGCAGACGCTGGCGGCAATGGTCGAGGATCCGCGGCAGCGGGAATTCGGCGAACGAAAGTGGACGAGCCTGCCGCGCACCTGCCGGGAGTGCGAAGTGTTAAGCATGTGCAACGGCGGCTGCCCGAAGGACCGCCTGATCAAGACCCCCGACGGCGAGGCGGGATTGAACTACCTCTGCGCCGGGCTGAAGCGCTTCTTCACCCACAGCAAGCCGTATTTCAAAAAGTTCGCCGAGCTGGCGGAGGCGGGCGAGCCGACGGAAAAGCTTATGCAGATTGTCCGCGAGGCCGACGCGAAGACTTCGGTTCGCCAGGCCGGTCGCAACGATCCCTGCCCCTGCGGCAGCGGCAGGAAATACAAACGGTGCTGCGGCGGGGCCAAAGCCAAAGCGCCGGCGGGCGGCATCTCGACGGCCTGACCCTGAGAGTTTTGCGTACTCCCCCTCACCCTTCCCTCTCCCCCGCGACGGGGGAGAGGATTAAGGTGAGGGGGCAATCCGCCGTTACCTATGCGCAGACCAGTAAGTTGAAGGAGAGTCGATAAAACATGACCCTTTACGACGACATGATGCAAGGCGCCATCGACGTCCATTGCCACATCGACTTCGAATTCTCCGCCAAAGAACGCAAGCGCGAGCCGGAGTTTATCTGGCTGCCCAAGGCCGAGGCGCTGGGCATGCGCGCCGTCGTGTTGAAATCACACTGGTGGCCGACGGCCAACGTGGTTCCCTACATTTTATCTTCGGTGCAAACGAAGGTCGCGCTGTGGTCCAGCGTCACGCTCAATCTCACCGCCGGCGGCCCCAACCCCTGCATCGTGGAGGCCTGCGCCGAACTGGGAGGCAGGATGATTTTTCTGCCGACCTGGAGCGCGCGCAACGATGTCGAGCGCAAAGGCTTCAGCAGCCGGTTCAAGTCGTACTACCAGAGCCACGCTCAGTTGGAGAACCCGAATTATTACTTTCTCGACGACAAGGGAAAACTCATTGCCCGCGGTCGGGAAATCATCGAGGCATGCAAGGCCCATGATCTCACTCTGGGCATGGGACATATCTCGTGGCAGGAATCCCTCGCCTTCATCGAAGCGGCGCGGGAGATGAAATACAGCCACAGAATCGTCGTCAACCACGTGCAGAGCCACATGATCGCCATGCCCGTGGACGCGATGAAGCGCGCCGCGGAAATGGGCGCGTTCCTCGAAGCCTGCTGGAACGCCCTGGCGCCGGGGCGCATGGACTCGCCCGATCTCGTCAAGCAGTTTCGCGAAGTCGGCCTGGGGCAGATCGTCGTGAGCACCGACTATTTTCGCCCCTACAGCCCGAATCCGGCGGAGCTGTTCCGCATGTATCTCGGCATGCTGCACGAAGGCGGCTTGAGCAAAGAAGAAGTCAAACAAGTCGCCTGCGCGAATCCGGCCAGACTCATGGGACTTGAATGACTCCGAAAGGGGACAGTCCCCTTTCTTAGCCCTTTCTTAGGTCCGCTCATCGTTTCTTCCCCCGGCGGACCGGCACATGGCACCGGCGCGATATAAAGTACCGGTTGTCAGCAAAGGCCTGGTAGCTGGCATCAAAGATCGTCCTTAAGCCCGGCAGAATCGAGAGTAGATAGAGCGGTGTAGCCCAGCCGATGCGCCGCATCAGATAACGATAGGCTTCGGCACCCGCCACCTGCTCACCGTCGGCTAAGAGCAGACGAAAGTCCGACGCGCGCTCTTTGTCGGACAGGTGAAGTTTTTCGGCAACCCAGCCGGCCTGCAACGGCGCAATGTGAAAGCCGCGCCTTTTGAGCGTATTCTCCCAAAACGGCACCCAGCGGCTGCAAAAACCACAGGAACCGTCGTAGAGCACCCAGCCTTTAATTTGCGCTGCGCCGGTTGTTACCATCCGATGACCTCCGGTGGCATCTCAGCCGGGTTTTTTTGTTTTGGCAGGGCCCGCCCCTGAGGGAACTTTTCGCCAGCGTTCGCGCCACGGGCACCAGCCCACGGTAGCGACCCCCATATAGTCAAGTCTAGACCTGACAGTATAAGTTTTAGAAGTTTTAGTTCTTCTTCGCCTGTCTACTCCTGAGTCATCTTTTTCAGCGCATCCCGCACGGGGCCGGTAGCGAATCGGAACACGGCAGCGTTGAGTTTCTCCACATCATCCCCGACAATAGTCACCAATCGATAGCCCAAGACGCGACCTGACTCCGCTTTGAACTCGGCGTCTTCAAAGGTGTCCCGGAAGCCTCGCCGCAGGGTCTCGACTGCCGTAACGGGCATCTTGGGAGGGGCTACGACGTACCTCCCCATGCTGCGTACAGCGCCAGAAATCTTAAAGGCCTCCGCAAGCGGCCCGGAGGGGTCGGCTCCCTTGACCGTTCTAAAGAACTCCCTGAATGTAGGGAGGTCAGCTCTCGGATCGCGAATGATAGCCCCATCGGGTCCAGCCAAACCGTCCTGATATATAGGGACGACAATCCCTTCTCGGGCCAATAGGGCACCGCCCATGGTATATCCGGTCAGACCCTCAGATGTGTAATTGATCTCGCCCCGCTGGATGGCCACCCGA
>JACPFE010000105.1 GCA_016183145.1 Deltaproteobacteria bacterium
CTGACGCAAGATTTCCACCGACGGTTCCCATGTTGCGCACGCGGATGTTGGCCACTTCTCGTTCCGCCTCGCAGAGCACGGGAAAGTGTTCTCGCACCAACGCCGAGGTTTCGATCTCCCGATGCGTCACCAGCGCACCGATGGTCAAACCCTCTTTCGCATCGTAGCTGATGCCCTTGAGCTCAGGAATCTTTTTGATGTTGACCAAAGCCTTGGGCGCTAAAAGCCCCTGCTTCATGAGGATCGTCAAATGCGCCCCACCGGCGAATACCTTCGCCTCGCCGCCATGCTGCTTAAGCAGCGCACAGGCGTCAGCGACAGTCGTGGGTTCGAGATAATCGAAGTTCTTCATAAATTGCAGATCAGAATCAGACTATTTCCCGCAAAGGCGCAAAGACGCCAAGTCCGGAAAGAGAAAATTTATTTTTCTTAACTTCGCGCCTTTGCGCCTTTGCGAGAGTAAGTCTTTTTCCGGTATCTATATATATTTCACCTTATCGACGCCTGGGATTTCCACTTTCTCAAAGCGCCAGCGCTCTTTCATCGGCGCGGTGGCGTCGATGCCCAAACCGGCGGTGACGCGAGCCTCGGAGCAAGACGGGTCCAGCGTAGAGCAAGCGATACGCGGATCAATATCCTCATCGACCACGATTATTTGCTTCAAACCGATGCCCATCGACAGCAAGGCCAAAATCACGTTCCGTCCTTCGTTCTCCGCGCGCTTTTTGATCGACACCACGGCGTGATGGCGGAACGTGCCGCCCGGCGTCATGTTGACGCCGCGCACTTCCGGCACCACCTTTTTCACTTCCCGATAAACCACCGCGGCGTTGCCATACTCGATCAGCGTGTGGTTCTCAGTCACCGGCATGCCGGTGAGCGCGGTTTGATAGATCGGATCTTTCCGCATCGTGATCGCGGTGACTTTGAGCACCGGCGCCTGCTTGGCTTCGCTGTAGCAGCCGGGATACTCGCCGTAGGGCCCGTCGGCGACCCGCTCCCCGGGAACCGTCACGCCTTCGATGACGACCTCAGCGCTGGCCGGCACTTCGACATCGATGGTCTCGCACTTCGTCAGTTTTACCGCCGCGCCGCGCAGTCCGCCGGCGACGTGAAACTCGTCGATTCCAAACGGCACCTTCGCCTGCGAGCCGACCACGATCGCCGGCTCGACGCCGATCGCGGTGGCGACTTCCAGCCCTCTTTTCTTCTCCTCAGCCATCAGGATCATCCGGCCCAGGTGATGATCCGCCGGCGCCCAGAGCGACAGCCGGTCTTTGCCGAGCACCAGCATGCGGTGAATCGACAGATTGCGGATGCTGGTGTCGGGATCTTTACCGACCTGCACGCCGATGGTGACGTAAGCCCCGCAGTCCTGGCTCGCGTGCGTCACGATGGGCAGCTTGGCTAGATCGACTTGATCGCCGATCCATTTGATTTCTTTACATGGCCCGGTCGAAACGATCTCCGGCGCGATGCGCTGGTCTTCTAAAGTAAGATAACGCTCAAGCATTTTTTCTTGCGGCACGCCGAGGCCGAGAGCCACCAATTTTCGCGTCGCGAAAAGTCCGCCGAGAACCCGCCAGCCGGGGTAGCCTCTGACGTTTTCGAACAGCAGCGCCGGCCCTTCGATGTCGGACGTCTTGCGCATGCCCGCGGCGATCTCGTACTTGACGCCGACTTCGTCCTTGACGCGCAGCAACTGCCCCTGGCTTTCCAAATGAGCTAAAAATCCTCTGAGATCTTCAAACATGGGGGAGTCCTTTACTCTTAACTCTAGTTTCTGTGGCATCCCCGCTTCCGTTTCGACCTCCTCTCCCTTGACGGGAGAGGAATGAGGTGAGGGTGCCGAATTGCGACTTCACCCCTCACCCTTGCCCTCTCCCGCAAGGGGAGAGGGAATGATGGGCAATGCAGCGTCAGAAGCGGGATTACACAAAGTTGATAGCCGCTAGAATTGTCTTATCAGCGATCGCGCCGTCACTTCAACCTGAGCAGCGGCAATACGTCATCGACGAACCGTTTCACCTGCCCCAACTGATCATTCGAGGTAAAGCGCAACACCGGCGTGGTGATGCCCATGTCGAGCCATTGCTGAATCAACCGGGCGCAATCTTTCGGCGGGCCGTGGGCAAGCCAGACTCGGATCAGGCTGTCCGGGGGGTAATTCGGCCCGTAGTAGTGATTGAAATAATCCTTCGCCTGCGCGTACGCGGTTTGCTTATCGTCGTGGATATTGACCATGCCGTGGATCGCAACTTCGAAGTTGGACAAGTCTTTGCCGATCTCCGTCGCGGTCTGTTCGATCACCCGCCACCGCTTCGAAAACTCCTCCGTGGTCACGCCCATCGTGACGTAACCGTCGGCGAGAAGGCCGACGCGGCGCATCGCCTGATCGACGACCTTGTCGCCAACCTGTTCGCGATCCGGGCTCACAGCGATCCAGATCGGCAGCGGCCTTTGCGCTGGCTTGGGGACGATATGGTAGTTTTCCAGGGTGTAGTACTTGCCTCGATGGACGACTTCGTCGTCGCTCCAGATTTTGCGCAGCAGCTCGATGCCCTCTTTCATCCGGCCCACCCGCTCCTCGCGCTTGACGCCGAAGGCTCTTAACTCGCCCGCGTGAGCGCCGCCGATGCAGACGCCGAGAATCGTTCTGCCCTTGGAGATTTGATCGAGGGTAGCCCACTGGATCGCTAAAAGCACCGGGTGGCGCACGGGAAAGGACGCCAGACAGATCGTGCCGAGACGAACTTTGCGCGTATGCGTCGCCAGGGCGGCGAGCATGGTGATCGCTTCGAGGCGCGGCTTATGAATCAGGCTGTCGCCGACCCAAACCGATTCGAAAACACCCGACTGCTCGGCGCCGACGGCGGTTGCGATCAGCTCATCGACGTCGGTCAAGCCAAACAGCACGCCGCGATTGGGCAAGCTAAGACCCCATTTGACCGGCAAGTTGCGCATGGATTCGCACCCATCGCCAGTGTTAGAAGAACAGTCGGAGGCTGTCAAGCAAAGTCCTTGACAGTTGTGACCCCTTCGAGATTATAAGTAAACAATCCGAGTCGCGAGTATTAGTTATTGAACTTAAGTGCCACCGGTTGTAACGTGCCATATCCACGGTCTGTCGCCTCGAAGCCGGCGTGTGGTTCTCTCCCCCTCGACGGGGGAGAGTAAGAGTGGGGTGAGTCAGCGCGCTGGTGTGATCAGACTTTGCACCCCCATCCTACCTTCCCCCGTCAAGGGGGAAGGGAAACTCATGGGGACAAAACGCCCAGGGGTAGACGCACTCGGGGAAGCGAGACGAGGGAGGTAATTTACAATGGCAAAAGATTTGCGCAGTTATTTGGACGAGTTATTGGAGAAGCGGCCCAAGGACGTCGTCGTGGTCGATAAAGAAGTCGATCCGCGCTACGAAGCGAGCGCCATCGTCGAGAAGTTCGAGCGGGAGAATAAATTTCCGCTGGTGTTCTTTAAAAACGTCAAAGGCTCGAAGATGCCGCTGGTCATCAACCTCGGCGCCACTTACGAGCGGCTGGCTTTGTCGTTGGGCTCGCCCACGGTGCCGCAGATGGTGAAGGATCTAGCGCAACGGGAGCACCACCCGCTGCCGGTGAAGGAGATTTCGGCCAAGGAGGCGCCTTGCAAGGAGGTGATCCTCAAAGGCGACGATGCGGACCTCGACCTGCTGCCGGTTCTGACGCTCAATGAAGGAGATGCCGGCGCCTATATCAACGCGGCGGCGCTGATCTGCAAAGAGCGCGGCGGCAACGCGGTCAACGTCGGCATCTATCGCCATCAGAAGCAGGGCAAGCGACAGCTCGGATTGATGATCAATCCGGCCAATCACGGCAACTACATCCGCGCCGAGTACGAAGACCACAACGAGCCGATGGAAGTCGCGCTTGCTATCGGTCATCACCCGGCGTTGAATCTGGCCGCCGTCAGCAAGCAAGCCGGCGTGGGAATGGAATTGGAGATCGCCGGCGCGTTCTTAGGCGAGCCGCTGGAAGTCGTCAAAGCCGAAACCGTGAACCTGATGGTGCCGGCGCGCTGCGAGATCGTCATCGAAGGGATCGTGCCGCCGAAGAAGCGCCAGTACGAAGGCCCCTTCGGCGAGTGGCCGCACTATTATTATAAGGAAGGCGAGCAGCCCTACATCGAAGTGACGGCGATCACGATGAGGAAAAACCCCATCTACCAGTGCATCCACAGCGCGCACTTCGAGCACAACATCATCGGCGCCGCGCCGCGCCTGGGCAGCCTCTTCAAACGCATTCAAGAAGCGGTGCCGAGCACCACCGGCGTCAACATGCCGCTCTCCGGCGCCGCCCGCGCCCACTGCTACATCTCGGTCAAAAAACGCGCCGAGGGCGAGCCCAAGCAGGCGGCGATGGCGGCCATCGTCACTGACCCCAACATCAAGCATGTGATCGTCGTCGACGACGACATCGACGTGTTCAACGAAACCCAGGTGCTCTGGGCGCTCGCCATGCGCTTCCAGGCGGACCGCGATTTAGTCATCATTCCCAACGCCCTCGGCTCGCATTTAAATCCGACCGCCTACGGCCACAACCGTTTGGAGAAGGGGCCGATGGAAACCAAGCTCATTTTCGACGCCACCAAGCCGCTGCCGCCCTACGAATTCCCGAAGGAGGCGCAGGCGCCGGACGAGGTGCTCAAGCAGATCGACCTTGCGCGCGACACGCGGCCCTATGAGCCGGGTAGGGACGACCGGATCATCACCGGAAAGTAGATCGGAAGAAGAGGTTCAAGACGTTCAAATAGTTCAAGTCGTTCAAACCGTGTTCGGAGGTTCTGAGTTCAATAACGCTTTGAACCAATTGAACGTCTTGAACGATTGGAACGGGAGCCGATAGGCGACAAGAATGGTCGAAATCGAGGGGGTCTCGAAAAGTTTCAGGAAGACCGTCAACGACGGCACCTCGGAGGTCAAGGCGTTGTCTGATGTCAATCTCTCGATCCGCGCCAATGAGTTCTTGAGCATCATCGGTCCGAGCGGCTGCGGC
>JACPFE010000106.1 GCA_016183145.1 Deltaproteobacteria bacterium
CTCGCGAAGGGAATCAAGAGGTGAAGCAGGCTTTCGCTGGTTCATGCTCGATGCCGAAGATTTAAGCAAAGGATGACTCGCGGGCAGGCAGCCCAACGTTGGTAAAAAACAAAAATCAGAAAGTGCGGGGATTTCTTGGCATAGAAAATCTGGCATAGCCATTGCGTAGGGATAATGCCGAAGGCGACGCTGCCTTCGACAGAGCAAAGGCGCTCTTATCGGTGATCCGATGGAGCGCCTTTTTTTTCGACGTACTTGGCGGAGCGAATTGATGGTGTCTTCACCCGAGCGTTTCATCACACAGCAACTGAACTAACTGTGTTCTGGTCATGAACAAGATCGAAGAATACAAAAAGGAAAAAGACGGTCTGGAGATTCTTCACGACCTGCCCCGCTACGCGACGGAAGGGTGGGAGGCGATCACCGACGGCGACAAGGAACGGCTGAAATGGGCCGGCGTCTTTTTTCGGCGCCAAACGCCGGGCCATTTCATGATGCGCGTGCGCATCCCCAATGGGATCACGACTGCAACCCAGGTGCGCGCGCTCGGCGAGATCAGCGAAGAGTTCGGCAAAGGTTTTGCCGATATCACGACAAGGCAGCAGATCCAACTGCGCTGGTTTACCATCAACGACGTGCCGGAGATCTGGCGGCGGATGGAAAGCGTCGGGCTCATCTCGCTCCAGACAGGCATGGACAATATCCGCGGGGTCATCGGCTGTCCGGCGGCAGGACTCACACCTAACGAACTTTTCGACGCGTCGCCGGTGGTTCGCGAGTTCACGCGGATGTTCGTGGGTAACAGGGCGTACACCAATCTGCCGCGCAAGTTCAACGTCACGATCACCGCCTGTAAAGAGGCGTGCACCCATGCCGAGGCGCAGGATATCGCGCTCACGCCGGCGACGAAAGAGGTCGAAGGCGTGGAGGTCAAAGGTTTCAACGTCGCCGTCGGCGGCAAGTTGGGCTCCGGCGGTTTTCGCATCGCCTCTCCTTTGGATCTGTTTGTCACACCCGAAGAAGCGGCGGCCATCTGCAGCCACATCGTCATGATCTTTCGCGATCACGGCGCGCGAGAATCGCGGACCAAAGCGCGCCTGGCTTTCTTGATCGAGAGTTGGGGGGTCGAGAAATTTCGCGGCGAACTCGAGCGCCAGGTCGATCGTCCGCTGTCGTTGGCGGGGCGGGATGCACGCGCGCCGAAGCACACGGATCACGTCGGCGTCTTTCGTCAGAAACAGGGAGGACTCAATTACGTCGGCCTCGCCGTGCCGGTGGGGCGGATTACCGGCGAGCAGATGATCAAGCTCGCCGAGATCGCGGAGAACTATGGCAACGGCCAGATTCGGATCACGGTGGGGCAGAATCTAATTATTCCCAACGTGCCTGATAAATTGATCGGTGAGCTTACCAGCGAGCCGATGCTCCAGGAACTGCGCTACGATCCGTCGGAAGTGATGCGCGGTCTGGTGAGCTGTACCGGCATGGACTATTGCCACTTCGCGCTGATCGAGACCAAAGAGCGAGCGCTCAAAACCGCGCGAGTCCTCGAAGAGAAGCTGGGGAAAACTCAGCCGCTGCGAATGCACTGGTCGGGCTGCCCCGCCGGGTGCGGCAATCACAGTGTCGCCGACATCGGCCTTCTCGGCAAGAACATCAAGGTCAACGGCGAGGTCGTTGAGGCCGTGGACGTGTTCGCCGGGGGCGCAGCGGGTTGCGAGCCGAATTTCCCGGTGAAGATCATGGAAGACGTTCCCTGCGAGGCTCTCCCCCAGGTGATCGCCGGATTCGTTCAGTATGGCGCATTCAAGGCGATGCGCCAGCAACTGAGAAAAATTCCCCAGGCGCCGGCTAACGGCGTAAAACCGCCGGTGGAGAGCGAGCCGGCAAAAGTGCTGATTCGCCCGCAAGAAATTCAAGAAGGATCGGCGAAGCTGGTGCGGGTGAGAAACGAAGAGGTCGCGGTGTTCAAGCATCAAGGCCGACTGTGCGCCCTGCAAAATAACTGCCCGCATGAAGGCGGACAGCTCGCCATGGGCTGGCTCGAGGGCGGAGAAGTTGTCTGTCCGCTGCACGGCTACAAGTTCGACCTCAAAACCGGCGCCTGTTCGACGGACCCGAAACTCAATGCCAAAACTTTTCGACTGGTTGCGGACGGCGATGGATTTGCTGTGGAGAAAGGAAAATGACGCAAAGACAGCTAAAAGATTTTCTCGGCGCCGGTCATCCCGGCACGCTGTTGGGCGCCTTCGTCTATTTTACCGTCAGCACCGTCGTCTGGGTGATGATCGGGGCTCTCGGCGTCGACATCGCCAAGGATTTCCAGCTGACAGCTACTCAGAAAGGACTGTTCATTGCCCTCCCGATCCTGACCGGCTCGCTGCTGCGTATCCCCGTGGGCATCGCCAGCGACCGCATCGGGCCAAAAAAAACCGGCGCCCTTGGCCTCGTCTTCACCTTGATTCCTTTGCTTTTGGGATGGCTGGGAGGAAACGGCTTATCTTCGCTCATACTCATCGGTCTCTCGCTCGGCTTTGCCGGTGCCAGCTTCGCCGTCGCCTTGCCGCTGGTAAGCCGGTGGTATTCAGCGCGATACCAGGGACTGGTCATGGGTATCGTTGGGTCGGGAAACTGCGGCACGGTTATCGCCGCGCTAACGGCGCCGCGTCTCGCCAACCTGGTGGGCTGGCACGGTGTCTTCGGACTGGCCATCCTTCCCGTTGTCGTCACGCTGGCGCTCTTTGGCGTCTTTGCCAAGGAACAACCGCAGCAACCGGCTCACCGGCACCACGCCAATTACTCTAAAATTCTAAGGGAAAATGACACCTGGTGGTTTAGTCTTTTCTACATGGTGACGTTCGGCGGTTTTGTCGGCTTGGCCAGCTTTCTTACCGTCTTTTTTTATGACCAGTACGGTGTTGGCAAAGTCATGGCCGGGAACCTCACGGCGCTCTGTGTCTTTGGCGGGAGCTTGCTCCGGCCCGTAGGCGGGCTCTTGGCGGACCGCCGCGGTGGTATCAAAATCTTGATGGCGGTGTTTGGGATTATTGCCGGTGCCATATTCTTGATCAGCCAACTGCCGCCGCTGATCTGGGCGATCGCTGAGCTGTTTGTGGCAGTATGCGCTCTCGGAATCGGCAACGGAGCTGTCTTTCAACTCGTGCCGCAAAGATTTGGCAAAGAGATGGGCGCCGTAACGGGATTAGTTGGGGCTGTCGGCGGTGTCGGCGGTTTTCTGCTGCCCTTTTTACTCGGCGTCTCTAAAGATCTCACGGGATCCTACGGCGCCGGGTTCGTTTTTCTGACCGCGGCAGCCTGCGCGTGCATGACTCTGCTCGCCTATGTGCAAAGAGAGTGGCGGCGGGATTGGGCGCGGGAGGAAGTCGGCGTATCGTTTTAGCGAGAGAAGGAAATCCAGCAAGTGGAAACTCATCGCAACTCCCAGATCGAAAACTGGGTAAAATCCTACTGTCCCTACTGCGGCGTGGGCTGCGGTCTTATGGCCGGTGTCAGCAACGGCGTCGTAACGAGGATCAAAGGGGACCCGGACCACCCTTCGAGCTTGGGCGATCTTTGTCTCAAGGCCGTCTATTTGCCGGAAACTCTAAAGACCGCCGATCGCCTGCTCTACCCGCAAATACGCTCGTGCCAAGAAGGTCCTTTCAAGCGCGCTTCGTGGGAGCAGGCGATAAAATACTTGGCGCAGCGGTTTCGCGCCATCATCGATGAGCATGGCCCGGACGCGGTGGCGTTTTATGGTTCGGGTCAGCTCACGACGGAAGAGTATTACGTTGCCAACAAACTGGCGAAGGGATTTCTCGGCACCAATAATTTCGACACCAACTCGCGCCTCTGCATGGCCTCAGCCGTCGCCGGTTACAAGATTTCGCTAGGCTCTGACGGGCCGCCGGCATCTTACGCCGACATCGACGCGGCCAACTGTTTCTTGCTCATCGGCGCCAACGTTGCCGATTGTCATCCGGTGCTATTCAAACGGATCAAGCAGCGCAAGCTCAGCGACCCGAAAAATGTGACGATCATCGCCGTGGACCCGCGCCGCACGGAGACCGTGGATTTCGCCGATCTTCATTTGCCGATTCGGCCCGGCACCGACATCGCGCTGCTGAACGGCATGCTTTGTGTCTTGATCGACGAGGGGTTGATCGATCAGGATTTCATCGCCTCGCACACCAACGGTTTCCGCGAACTCAAAGAGACCGTCAAAAAATATTCGCCACAAGTTGCCGCGGAGATCTGCGGAGTGGCCGAGTGTCTGATCGGTGAAGCGGCCTTGATTTTTGGCAAAGCAAGGAGCGCCCTCTCGCTCTGGAGCATGGGCGTGAACCAGAGCAGCGTCGGCGTCCACAAGAACAACGCGATTAACAATTTGCACCTTGCGACCGGCAAGATCGGCAGGCCCGGCTGCGGCCCGTTCTCCTTGACCGGTCAGCCCAATGCCATGGGCGGCAGGGAGGTCGGCGGACTCTCCCACTTGCTCCCCGGCTATCGCAGCGTGGAAAATCGCGCCGAGCGCGAAGAAGTTGAACGGTTTTGGGGGGTGCCTTTCGGCAGTATTTCCCCGGAGCCGGGGTTGCCGGCATTGGAACAGTTCGAAGCGCTGGCGCAGGGCAAGCTCAAAGCGATTTGGATTCTCTGCAGCAATCCCGCGGTCTCCATGCCCGATATCGACCTGGTGGAGAAAGCTTTGCGCCAGGCCGAGCTGGTGGTTGTGCAAGACGCGTATCATCCGACGGCGACGAGCCGATTGGCCCATGTGGTTTTGCCGGCGGCGCAGTGGAGTGAGAAGGAGGGGGTGATGACCAATTCCGAGCGGCGCATCACTTATATGCCGAAGCTCGTCGAGCCGCCCGGCGAGGCGCTGCCGGATTGGAAAATTCTTTCGCTCTTCGCCGCGGAGTTGGGTTTCGGCGATGCCTTTTCTTACGAATCGTCAGAGAAAGTGTTCGCCGAGTTCGCGGTGCTCACGGCAAA
>JACPFE010000593.1 GCA_016183145.1 Deltaproteobacteria bacterium
GCGATCGCAAACAGCTTGAAACTGGAAGACGGTTTGGGCGCGGAGTTCCTGGAAGGGATCTTCCACAGCTCAATCAGTCATAAACTGCGGAGCAGTAAAAACTCCCTTTTCAACGAGAATATCAACGCGTCGGTCGGCGAGCTTTCCTTCGATATCGGCGATTGCTTCTCCACTCAGACCGGCGGGCGGGTAAACGCGAACATGGCCCCCTCGTCTTCGAACGCCTCGGTGGTTGCTTCGATCCTGGCGTCAGGACAAAGCCGCTTCGAGAGCAAGCTCAGTTCTGTAAGTTAGTCGTCCACGAATATAGAGACTGTAGGGTCCAACCCCGGCGACGGGTTCACCTTCGTGGCACCCCACATTTCGCCTGGAGCTACCGTGGAGTTGACACACGGCCGGATTACCGGATAGTTTCCTCCTATCTTTATCATCTCTCCGGTTAGGACAATGGATACTGCAATGCAAACTGAGCAACCAACGACGCTGGTGATCGAAGGGGGAACTCTCATTGACGGAAACGGTGGAGAGCCGCTTCCGGATGCTTTGATCGTCGCCCAAGGAAATAGGATCGAGTCCGTCTCTCGCAAGGGACAAGCGTCCTGCGCGGCAGGCGCCCAGATTCTTAAAGCCGACGGAAAGTTCATCCTCCCCGGCTTGATAGACGCACATGTTCACTATTCTGGTTTCTTGGCCGAGTTATTCCTCTGCCACGGCGTCACGTCGGTTTTCGACATCGGCGGTCGCGGTGCGCTTCACACGGTCCGTCGAGAGGCGATCGCGCGAGGACGCGTTCGCGGCCCCAGACTCTTTGTGGTCGTGGAAAGCTTGCTGGGCCCTGTGACGCCAGGCCGGGTGGCGTATACCCGTGAACGAGGTCGGCAGGATAGACCGCTGACCGTCGAGGAGGCGAGAGAAGCCGTCAAGCGAGCGGTCGCCGGTGGCGCCGACCTGATTAATATCAGACGGGGGCTTTCCCAAGAGGTTTTTCAGGAGGCCGTCGCCGAGGCCCATCGAGCAGGCTTGGCCGTGGTGGCCCAGCCGATCGGACCCACAGTGTACGGGCGGGAAGCGGTTCTGGCAGGGGCCGATGTCCTGGAGCATGCAGCCGGAATCAATCTCTCGATTGCCAAAGACCCCTCGAAGTGGGAGGGCTGGGGAGAGATCGAACTCCACTCGCTGGATCCACGGCCTTTCGCCGATATGGATGAGGGAAAGGCGGCGGAATTGATCCGGCTGATGGTGGCAAGGAATACATATTTAGAACCAGACCTGATTGCGCAAGGGCGGGGGTTGCATGGGAAGCGCAACGAGTGGGAGAAACAGGATTATGAGCTTTTGCAAAACCCTGACCTCGTCTACATTCCCGAAGGGACCCGTCATAAATGGATGTCGAACTACACCGAGTTTGATGCATGGGAGCCTGCCGAACATGAGCAACTGAGAAAAGGTTTTCACAATATGCAGCGCTTCATCGGGCAGTTTGCTCGGGCGGGCGGAAAGGTGATGAGCGGAACCGATACTTCCGCGCACGGCTGGGCTGTGGCGGGCGTTGGGTTGCATCGTGAGATGGAGCTGCTGACACAGGTGGGCCTTACCTCGATGGATGCCATCGTGGCGACGACGCGAAATCCCGCCGAGGGATACCGGGTGCTGGATCGGTTGGGAACTGTCGAGGCAGGGAAGCTCGCGGATCTGGTGATCGTCAATGCCGATCCCTTGCGGGACATCCGTAACATGCAAAAGATCGAGTGGGTGATTAAGGACGGCAAGGTGATCGATCGAAGCTATCATCGTGGGTTTGCGGATCCATTCGAGGGCGCCGGGGTGGATGCGTCCGAGTGGGTTGAAGCTTTGAAGCGCGCAACCATGGAAGGGATTCGGACGGTTGCCGGATTGACGGACCCGACCTGGGCATTTGGACAACCGTGTCCGGGGATTGAATCGATCTCTCCGATAATGGTGACGGAAGGAGGGACCGCCTTCACCCTCACCATCAAGGGAGTGAACTTCACTAAGAAGTCCGTGGTCTATCTTGGCGGGCGGCCAATACCGGCCGAGTTGGTGAACGAAACGGAGCTGCGCGCTACAATCGACGCGCGCTCCATTGAACGCGCTGGATCATCCCCGGTCGTGGTGAAAAATCCTGGACCGCATCTGTCACAACCTCAATGGGGATCAACTTCGAACCGGGCATACCTGACAGTCAACTTGAAGTAGCAGGAAACGACCGCGCGCGGCGCAGTTTCATGGCGTGGCCATAGGGACGCAGAGAGGGGAAGCGTAGCAAATAAAAATTCCTCTTTTCGACCAGAATACCAACACATGGATCGGCCAGCTTTCCTTCGATAGCCGCGCTCTCTTCTGCTCTCAGACCGGCGGGGAGCGATCACGCGCTTGGATAGTCAGGCGTCTGCGTGATTCACCTTGTCACAACCTGATCATGCTTTCGTGTTTTCGCAATTGCGAAAACACGAGAATGGTCGCGTCCGTGAATGAAGACGAGAAAATCTACAGGAAATCTTGGCTCGGCAGTCGCCTCTGATGAGCGAGTTGTTCTGAACGATGGTCATAAGTCGGCTTCGGGAATCTCGGATAATTTGAGGAGGTGTTTAAGGAGACCGATTTTCAGGGAAGCGTTGCCATGAATGGGGACGGAAATACGCAC
>JACPFE010000594.1 GCA_016183145.1 Deltaproteobacteria bacterium
GCCCGGCGACTTCGCCCGCCCTGGGCAAACTGCGGATCGCTTCCTCGATGCTTTTGCCCTTGAGCAGCGCTTCCGCCTCCGCCACCCGCGTCGGCGCCGGTCCGGCGCAACCCACGGCGATCCTGATATCGCCGACGGATTTCTTTCCGTCCCGCGCGCTGAGCGCTATGGCCACCCCTACGCTGGGCCTTTCCAGATATCCGAACTTGAGATACTCAACGCCGCAATGCGCCGCCGGCACCGGCACTTGAATCTCCGTCAGCAACTCATCCGCTGCCAAGCCGGTTTCATACGCGTCAACGAAAAAATCCTCGGCGGCGATCTCTCGCGTCGACGCGCCTTTGTTAGCGACGAGCTTTGCGCCGAGGGCTATCAGCAACGTCCCGGGATCGGCGTGGGGCTCGGCGAAACAGAGGTTGCCGCCCAGCGTCCCGACTTGCCGCACACGCACGTTGGCGACGTTCCGTTCCAACTTCACCAACGCCGGCAAGGCTCGCTGCAAGTCCGGCGCGGTTTCGAGCTGCCGGTGGCTACAGAGCGCGCCGATATGGATCGTCCCGTTGTCCCGCTTAATCTGATTCAGTCCGAGTTTTTTGATGTTGACCAGGCGCTCGTAGTGGACGAGTCCTTCTTTCATCGCCAGGAGCAATTCCGTGCCGCCGGCGTAGACTTTCGCGCTCTCCCCGAATCGCGCGAGCAATTCGCAGGCTTCATTGGCGCTTTCCGGCTCCTCCAAGCGGAAACGTTTGAGCATCTTACGAATCTCCTTCCAAGCGCTGCTTTACGGCCTGGGTAAACTCATCAAGCGCCTGGTCGGCTTTTCTTTTGATGATGCCGTGGCCCAAGGCCGCCAGCTTCCCCACGATATCGACACCGGCGACAAAACTCAGGAACGTTGTTTCGCCCTCTCCTGTAAGATTCACTTCCAGCTCGACCTTCAACCGGCTGCTGATCTTGTTGTCGGTGCCGGCGGCCTGAGCCTTGATGCGCGTCAGCTTTTCTGTTTCCAGAACCTCGATCGTCGTGGGAAATTCCACTTTAAACGGGCCGACCTTCTCGACCATGGTCGCGCTGTAGCGCTTGCCCGCTTCAATGGTTTTCGCATCCTTGCAGCCGGGCAGGCAGGAAATAAAACGGTCTACGTCCCAGATAAAATTCCAAACTTTTTCCCGCGGCGCGCGGATCTCAACGTCCTTTTGAAATTGCAAGAATTCCCCTCCTCCAGCTTGTTTCTTTTTTTGCTATCAGAAGTGTGCCGGAGGCGCAAGCGTAATTGCCGGCGCGGCTACCGCAGTACGAAATTCCCCGCCATGGCAGTCGACTTTTAAACAGCATATGGAGATTAGCAGGTTGCTGATAAACCCTCTCGGAGTCCTTCGACGGGGCTCAGGACGAACGGAGGGGAATTGATATCATTGATTTTCCGTTCATGCTGAGGCTCTCGAAGCATTCCGAACCTTTTTTCAGCAACCTGCTAGCGGACTGTCTCACGCTGTTTGTACTTTATCCAAGACCATCTTAGTCGTCATTCCCGCGCAAGCGGGAATCCAGCGGCCCTTCGAAGTCCTGGATTCCGGCTCGCGCCAGCTATCGCCAGCTTGGCCGGAATGACGAGTAAATAAGTGCCTCGATTTAAGAGACACTACACTGGAAGATTACAGGCTACTCCGCGCCGGCGGCGTCCTTCTGATCCTTGAGTTCCTTGGTGAGAAAAGACTTGAGTTTCTTTTTTACCCGTTCTTCGATTTGCCGAACGCGCTCGCGGCTAATGCCATACTTTTCCCCGATTTCCCTGAGCGTGGCCGGCTCTTCGTTGAGCAACCGTTCGCGGTAGATGACCAGTTCCTTGTCCCTAAGACCCTGAGCAAAAAGTTCCATTTTGTCGCGCAAGAGTTGCTGATATTGCGTCTCGGCAACTTGTTCCTCGGGACTTTGCTTATCGTCCGGTAAAAAATGCAGCAGAGTCGCCTCGTCGTCGACTCCGATCGGCATATCCACCGATAGGTCTCGGCTGCCGAGCCGTTGCTCCATCTCGACCACTTCATCTTCTTTAACGTTGAGCCGCTGGGCCAGGAGTTTCGGCCCCGGGTTCAATCCTTCGGCCTCGAGTCGCTCCTTTTCCTTTTGCAGATTGAAAAACAGTTTGCGCTGCGCCTGGGTCGTACCGATTTTGACCATCCGCCAATCATTCATGATGTAACGGATGATATAGGCCCGAATCCACCAGACGGCATAGGAGGGAAAGCGCACGCCGCGATAGGGGTCGAAGTTCTTGACCGCTTCCATCAACCCCATATTCCCTTCTTGAACAAGGTCAAGAATGTTTTTGAACGCCCTTTGGTATTCTCTAGCGATCATCACGACCAAGCGCAGGTTGGCGGTAACCAGCTTGTACGCGGCCTCTATGTTGCCATATTCCTTATACTCGACCGCGAGTCGATGCTCCTCTTCGCGGCTCAATATCGAGAAGCGGCGGATTTCGGCCAGATAGCGCTGAAGCGGGTCGAACGGGACGAGAGCCTTGGTCGCGGAGTTCTGCCCGGGATCATCCGCAGCCATGCCGGCAAGATCGATTTCAGGGAACAGGGGTTGGCTTTCTGAGTTTTTCTCTTCTTCGGCCATGAGTGGTGACCTGACCCTCACTACCAAAGAAAAAATTTAACCGGTCGCGGCGATATTTTCAAGAAGACGGAAACTGAAACGCCTGAGATTTCAGCAGCTTGGGTAAAGCATGGATCAGCGCGTGGCAACTGGCGAAAAATCAGTTCTGGTTGGCCGCTTTACGCACTTTACCGGCCGCAATTTCTCGTAGAGCCACAACGACTTCCCGATTGTCCGATTCGATGGAGGGCTTCGCCCCTTTGAACAATTGTCTCGCCCGTTTGGAAGCAAGGATCACGAGCTCAAAGCGATTATCGACTTTTTGCAGGCAATCTTCCACGGTAATGCGCGACATGTAAAGTCTCCTTTTGAATTAAGCCCAATTCAAACAGATTTGCCTGGGGTAGTCAATAAGAACGGCGTTGAGGTGTTGAGGTGGAACTTCGAGTCATTGTTAGCCCGCGTCGAACTGGGGAGCCCACGGCCAAGGCAGGGAATCGAGTCGAAGGGTGGAATGAGCCGACGAAAACCGGCTCGCGAGCGCCAGGATAGGAGAAATGTGTAGATTGGCTTCAGTGTTCGATCTGCCGAAAAGTCTTGCTTTTGGCGAAGGCCATATCCAACGCGATTCCAGTAACGATCGCTTGCCACGCGTCGTCGTCCGACAGGCCTTTGCTCTTGATCGCGCGCCAATGATACATAATCTCGTCTTCGGTGACGCTGTCGAAGAACTCCTGTTCGCGTGCCTGTTCTGATATCGAGGTCGGATGGTTCCTCATAAATCGTTCGTCCGGTTCCCCTATGGGTATGATCGGGATTCAGGCATTCAGCTTTAACCCGATTTATGAGCAATCAGGGTGCCAGTTAACTAACCTATTGAATTAATGCCATTTAGAGCGAAACGGAGGGGTTCTGGAAGAGCGCAGATGTCCAAAAACCGGCGAGACTCGGCCAAATTATGACATGCTTGGCAGGAACCAAGACCGCTCTGCCGTGTCCCGGTGAGCCAACTATTCGATGACCGCCATGCCGGATATTTCTACCAGGCAGTCAGGGTTGTAGAGCCGTTTCACTTCCACCAGTGTAATTGCCGGAAAGTATTTTCCAAAAACCTCGCGATAGGCGGCCGCCAGCGGCTTCTTGTTATCCCAGTAGGCTTGCAAATCGGTGATATAAATCGTCAGAACCGCATATTGGTTCGGCCGTCCGCCGGACGCCTCGACGGCGGTCTTAAGATTGCGCATCACCTGGGCAAATTGCGCGACGAAATCTCCTTTTCCCACAACCTCACCCTTTTCGTTGAAGGGCGCCTGACCGGCGACGTGGATAATACTCCCGCCGCTTATCTTGGCCACATGGGAGTAGCCGACCGGCGGCTCAAGGCCCGCTGGATTCAAAAGTTCAAATGGCATTTTTTTTAGTTCCTTTTACTTCTCGAGTCCGGTTGTCGCTGGACTCCAATATTGGATAAAGTTCTTTATCTCGCCGACCAAGTCGTCGGAGGCGCCGACGTACGGAAGGATGATGCGCGTCGCCCCCGCTTCAACGTAAGGCTGGATCTGCTCGACGACTTCTTCAGCCGATGTAGCGGGTACCAGCGGCAGACCTTGGAACAACCGGTCGGTTACCAATCTTCGCGCCGCGTGAAACCCGCCGGACTTCCAGGCGGCGCGCATCGCTTCGACTTCCGGCGCGAACCCCATGCGCCCCAACAGGTCGCGATAGTAATCGGCCAGGGCATAATAGGTCAACGCGTGACTCAGCGCTTCGCGGGCGGCGCCGTAGCTGTGGGCGATGGAACAGCGTATCTTACAGATGATTTCCATGGCCGCCGGATCTTTCCCGGTCTCCTCCGCGCCCTTCTTCACCTCGGCAACGATTCTGCGAATCTCAGTCGGATTGGCCATGTTGATCAAAACGCCGTCGGTGATTCTTCCGGCGAGCCGAGTCATCATCGGGCCGAAAGCGGCCAAATAGATTGGAATGCGCTGAGGACTCGTTTTAAAGGCCATCTTGAATGCATGCGACGTGAAATATTGACCGTCAAAATCGAGTTTTTCACCGCGCATCGCCCTGGCGACGATCTCGAGATATTCCCGCACGCGGCCGAGCGGATGATCGAGCGTGAGACCATGCCAGCGCGCGATGGTCGGGTTGGACGATCCCACCCCCAACAGGAACCGGCCACCCGACAACTCATCGAGTCCGACGGCTTGGAGCGCAAGCGTCGCCGGGGTCCTGCCCAGAATATGATAAACCGCCGAGCCGATTTTTATCCGGCTCGTCACCGCGGCGATCGCGCTCAACATCACCGTCGGATCTTTGTTGTTCGCTTCGCCGCCCCACGCGCAGCCGAATCCATGGGTCTCGGCCATCCGCGCCAGCTCGGGAATAGCGTCCAGAGGCAATTGAGCGCCGGAGTCAAATTCGATGTCGATCTGCATGGATCTCGTGGGATTGAAGTAATGCAGTGTTGGAGTGATGGAATCCTGTAAGATTCAGCTCTCCATCACCGCAGAATTCCGATGCTCCCTACTCCGGCGCCCATCAGGCGTAACTCGCCGGCAAGCCGCTCTTGAAAATTTCTATATTCTCGGTTTTTTCCACATGTCGGACAAATCGGTATTTGTTTTCGACCTCATCCATCGGATATGGCGGCACTTCCGTGCGGTCGGTAGTGATTTTGGCCCCCATGAAATAGGGCCCTTCGCCCTTCAATGCTGCAGATACCGCCTGAGCGAATTCCTCCACGGAATTTGCCCAGCGCGCCTTCTCGATCCCCGCGGCGCGCGCGATTGCGAAGAGATCGGTGCACGATGCCGTCGCCGTTTTCTTGCTCCCGGAGGCCTCATACACTTCGTTGTCGAAAACAACGTGAAGCAGATTGTTCGGCCTCATGCGCGCGATGGTCGGCAAAGAACAGAGGTTCATCAGCAACGATCCATCGCCATCCAGCGCGACGATCCTGCGATGGGGCAACCCCAGGGCCATGCCGAGCGCAATCGATGAGCAGAGTCCCAACGTGCGCACGCGAAAATTGCCATCGCTCGGCCGCAGAGCATTCCACTCCAAGGTCGTCGCCCCGGCTGAACTCACGACCAACGCATCCTTGGCTTCGGCGGCGATTAATTTAAGGCAATCAAATCGTTTCATGCTTCAGCTTTGCTGGAGTGACGAGCCCCCGAACCTCCCAAGATTCTAGTGTAGTGTCTCACGCTGTTTGTACTTTATCCAAGACGGCCTTAGTCGTCATTCCCGCGGAAGCGGGAATCCATAACATCCTAAAATTCCTGGATTCCGGCTCGCGCTAGCTATCGCCAGCTTGGCCGGAATGACGTGCAAATAAGTCGCCCGATTTAAGAGACACTACGCTAGCTCGTCACTCCGGATGCGACGCACCCAACGCAGCTCTCCGGCCCAAGACCTCCTTGGTTAGCAGCAGCGCGACGGGCCGTTTGGAATCCTCGGCCAAAATCTGCGCGCGCTTGATCAACTCCGCGGCATCCTTTGGTTGGCGCATGACATAATAACGTATGCCCAACGCCTGCAACACCGGTTCGGTCATGGCTCCAGAGGTGCTGAAGGTGCGGTCGCCGACATCGCCGGCGTAGTAGATGAGCAGCAGCAACGGAATTTGGTACTGCAACAAGGTGCTCACGATGGCGTTGTTGCTGTTGAAAAAACCGCCGTTCTGCATGATCGCGGCGCATTTCTTCCCGACCAGATACGCCCCGGCGCAAACTCCGATGCCCTCTTCCTCGCGACAGAGCGGAACATGAACGACATCCCGGTCTTCTTCGACTGCGCGGAGCAGCTCTGCCAAATTGACATCCGGCAACGTAGCGACCAGGTTAATCCCGGCCGTTTTTAATCCATCCCAGATCGTTCGCGCCGCTTCTTCTTCGGTCATGTGACTTCTCGCAACTCCCGGTGGAGCCCCACGGGCAAACTAGTGGCACCTTCCCGCCCGCCCCTGGGGCGGAATCCTGAGCATGAGCGCCGGCTAAGGCCGGCGCTCGAGTCGAAGGATCGAGTAATCCGCTTAACATCAAACCGGCAAGCGATCAAGCGGGAGTTTGCGGGTTTCGCTCTTTTCCTTTGGTTCAATTCTTAGTATAAGAAACTTCGTCAATGATCAAAACCAAAGGCGCGCGAAACCAGGAGGAACCATGATGATCAAACTCTATGATTTCAAGTCGTCGCCCAACTGCCAGCGGGTGAAAGTGGTATTGGCGGAAAAAAACCTTGCTTACGACACTGTTC
Source organism: Deltaproteobacteria bacterium (assembly GCA_016183145.1). GTDB lineage: Bacteria > Desulfobacterota > Binatia > UBA9968 > UBA9968 > JACPFE01. Next base: position 6,865 of record JACPFE010000594.1, read on the forward strand.
CCATCGATTTAAGGAAGCAGGAGCAAAAGACTCCCGAATATCTCAAGCTCAACCCTTACGGCAAAGTGCCGGTCTTGATCGACGATTCCACCGTGCTTTACGAATCCTTGATCATCAACGAATATCTCAATGAAAAATATCCCGATCCGCCGCTTATGCCCAAGGACCCGGCGGGCAAGGCCAAGGCGCGCATTTTGATTGACTACGGTATGGCCCACTTTGACTCAGCCTACCAGAAACTGCGCATGGAATTGATGAAGGACCTCAAGGAACAAAGCCAGCCGGTCATCGACGGCGCGAAGAGCGATCTGAAAAAATTGCTGCAACGTTTCGAGGACGAGATCGGCGAGCGGCCATACCTGATGGGAGATTTTTCTCTGGTGGATGCCGACCTCATCCCACGCTTTACGCGCCTGGAAGGATTTGGCGTCCTACCGGACCCGTCGCTTCCCCGCCTCGGTAAATATATGGAGAGGATGAAAGCGCGGCCCTCGGTGAAAGCGATTCTCTAGACGAGTCGGAATATTGCTTGACGCGTAAGTAATGCAAAATCAGAACTCCACCAATCGCCCCCTCACCTTTGTCCTCTCCCCCGTCGCGGGGGAGAGGGAAGGGTGAGGGGGATGCGTCAATTGGAGAGCATTCTATTAGTTATGCGAGCCTCGCTAATTCCTGCCTCACTCCCATCTACTGGGGAATATTGATTCTGCATGGAGCGGCCGAAAAACGGTCTTTGGTCTTCGGTCCTTTCGGCATTCCTGGCTCCGATTATTCGCTCGCTCGACAAGCCCTCGCTGCCGAAATACCAGGGAGATTTAATCCTTCCGCGCCTCTACCACAGAGTTGAAGTGTACTGGGAAGCTCACGGCGTCCCCCATGTGCTCGCCGCCGACGAGCATGATTTATTTCTTGCTCAAGGGTACCTGCACGCCCAGGAGCGGCTCTGGCAGATGGACATGAGCCGCCGCTTTCTAACCGGCCGCATCGCAGAAATTTTCGGCGATTTTTCCATTCCATGGCGGGAACTCGCTAGCCGGTTTCGCGGCCGAGGGAGCGTCGACTTCGATTACTTCATGCGGTTGATCGGCATCCGCCAGAGCGCGCTCGCCTCTCTGGAGCTTTTAGCGGAAGACGACCGCATGCGCTTACAAGCCTACAGCGACGGCGTCAACCGCTATATCGAGCAGTGCCGCCAAAAACTACCCTGGGAATTCCGCCTGCTGCGCTATCAACCGGAGCCCTGGAAGCCCGAGGACAGCCTCACTGTTGGAAAAGGATTGGCGTTCCTGGTGTCGCCCGCGCTCTTCAGCCGGTTGAACATGATTTCAATCGCAGCAAGGCTCGATCATCAGCCGGAAAAACTTCATTCCTTGTTTCCATCCTATCCTGAGGACGGGCCTACGATCACGCGCGCGGTTAAAGACGCCGCGCAAGGGATCTGGCGATTCGTAAACGGCGCATTGATGGCCAGCGACCGGCATCCGGCCGGCCAGGGCAGCAACAGTTGGGTGATCGCGCCGCAGCGTTCCGCCACGGGAAGCGCCGTGCTTTGCAACGATCCTCATTTGCGGATGACGCTGCCGGCGATCTGGTACTTGATGCATCTGCGGGCGCAATCGAGCTTCACGCCTGCGGAAGGGTACGAGGCCTGGGGCGCCTCCATACCCGGATGCCCCTGCATTTATATCGGGCACAACCGCTGGATTGCGTGGGGAGTCACCGCCGCAGTCTGCGATGACGTCGATCTATACCGTGAGAAGATTCATCGTTTAGAGCCAGACCGGTATTTGTCGGGTCATGAGTGGCGCCCCATGGCGCGGCGGGACGAAGTGATTCGCATCAGAGGCGGCGGCACCGTCAAACGAACCGTGCGCTTGACCCGCCATGGACCCGTGATCAGTGATTTTGACGGCGATGTTCGCGCCAGTGAAGTCTTGTCCGTTCGCTGGACCGCACATGAGCCGGGCCAAGACTTTCGAAGTCTATACGGCGTCAACCAAGCGCAAGACTGGAATCAGTTTCTAGAAAGCCTAGCTTTTCACACCGCCCCCGCGTTGAACTTCGTTTATGCCGATCGCCGAGGCAACATCGGCTACAGCCTCGCCGGGAGAATTCCGAATCGTCCGCGCGGACCATCACTGTTACCGCTGTCAGGTTGGGAGGAAAGCGACGATTGGCAGGGATTTATTCCCTTCGACGAGCTGCCGCGCATATCCAACCCGCCCGACGGTGTCATCGCCACGGCGAACAATAAGATTGTTGACGCATCCTATCCCTATTATCTTTCCTGTTTCTTCGAGCCACCCCATCGCGTGCGGCGCATCCAAGAACTTCTCGCCGCGAAGCAGACTCATTCGCTTCATGACTTGGCTAAGATACAACTGGATTCGGTCTCTCTGCATGCTCAAGAGACTATCGAGGCTTTGAAGACGGAGCTTTCGAGCGTCCGCCGGGAGGACTCCCGCGTGGGAGCAGCCGTTGATAGGCTGTCAATATGGGATGGCGACTGTGGCGAAAATAGTATTGAAGCGGCGATCTTTCACGTCTTTCATCACCGGCTGATGGCGAATCTCTTGATTCCTGAGCTGGGCGAGGAGCTATTTCCAGCCTACCTGGAAATCTTTAACCAGTGCATCGTGCCGGTCGAGCAAATTCTGCGAAATCCCCAATCGCCTTGGTTTGCCTCGCGATCACGGAGCGATCTGGTGGCGCGATCTCTCCGGGAGGCAGTGGACGAATTGAGCACAGCGCTTGGAGACGAGATGGAGCGGTGGCAGTGGGGACGAATCCACACGCTTTCACTCAATCACCCGTTGGGCCGTTTTTCGCCCCTGCGGCCAACAGTCTCCGTGGGCCCATTTCCCTCATCCGGCGACGGCACGACGGTCAATCTCGGTTTTTACCGCCATTCCGCTCCGTATCATCACACCGTCGGCCCGTCCCTTCGGGTTATCGTCGACCTTGGCGATTGGGAACGGTCGGGGTTCATACTTTCGTCCGGGCAGTCCGGTCACCCCTATTCCCGCCACTATGCGGACCAAACGCCACTATGGCGCAATCACGACTATATCCGCATCTTCGCCGTGGACGAAGAGATGCCTAATCGGCCTCGGTTGTCCCTAACGCCCGGCAAGTAAGGGGGTTGCGCCAGGAGGTTCGACAGAAAAATTGAAGCCTTGGAATAAAATGGCCGTGCCGGCTGTTAGTAAGGCAAAGGTTCATTTTTTTCCGGAACTGGGCCCAAAGGGTTTTTCTAACACCTCGGGAGTTTTAAAGATTGTGGACGACGCTGACGGTATAGTCGCGCATATTCCGCCTTTGCGGCGCTACGCAAGGGCGCTCACCGGGGATTATGCCGCTGCCGAGGATCTTGTTCAGGACACCCTGGAGAGGGCCTGGAGGCGTTTGCAGTTATGGCGCCAAGGCAGCAACTTGCGCGCATGGCTGTTCACCATCATGCACAATGTTTTTATCAATCAGCTAAAAGCCGACCAGGGCAGGCAGAATCAGGCCGTCGACGGCGCTGAAGTTAAATTGCCCGTCACCCCACCGCAGGATTACCGGCTAGAATTAAGAGACCTGAACAAAGGGTTGCGAATGCTCTCCGCGGAGCAAAGGGAAGTGGTTTTACTGATCGGTCTAGAGCAGATGTCATACGACGAAGTCGCGAAAGTTCTCGGCGTGCCGGTCGGCACCGTGATGTCGCGTTTATCCCGAGGCCGCGAACAGCTACGCCTGTTGATGAATCGGGCCAGCACAACCACTCAACTCAAGGTAGTCAAATGAGTTCGCCCAAGTTATCCGTTTCAGAAATCGACCTGCATACCTACGTGGACGGCAGACTACCGGAGAAGCGCCGGGAAGAGGTGGAAACTTTTCTTGCTGCCAACCCACAGGAACGGGAACAGGTGCGAGCCTATCAAGAGCAAAATAAAATTCTGCACGCGTTATTCGATTCGGTGCTTGCTGAACCCATCCCTTCGAAATGGCAAAATCCGGGCCAATACTGGACTATGTGGCTTAAACCTGTTGCCGCGGCCTTAGCCTGGATCGTCGTGGGCGGGATGCTGGGTTGGGTGCTACGAGGAGAGCAGGCTGGTCAATTGGCCACGAACATGGATTTTGCCAGGCGGGCGGCGATCGCACATGCCGTCTTCAGCCCTGAGGTCCGACACCCCGTGGAAGTCACCGCCGAGCAGGAAGAGCATTTAATCAGATGGCTCTCCAAGCGGGTGGGCGGCGATCTCAAAGCCCCGCATCTCGTGGATCTTGGCTACGAGCTCGTCGGCGGGCGGCTGCTTCCGGGAGAAAAAGGCCCGGTGGCGCAGTTCATGTATCAGGACAAAAACGGCCAACGCCTGACCCTTTACATTAAGACTGATACCGGCGCGGAACGCGAAACCGCTTTTCGATTTTCCCAAGAAGGAACCGTAGGGGTTTTTTACTGGATCGATCGCCGGTTGAGCTACGCTCTGTCCGGTGAGGTAAGAAAAGAAGAGTTGCTGAAGGTTGCCAATGCGGTCTACCAGAAGCTCAATCCCTAAGATGCGATGCTTCGAGGCGCTGCCTGGGTCCTTTGGGAGTTGACATGGGCTGGAGATTTGGGCATAAAGTTGCTCGCTAATAACTTAGCTAAAGGAGATTGCTATGGCGTTGGGTAAAAAAGGAATAACAAGGTCGTTGCTCGTTGCTCTCTTTATGCTGGCTTCAGTACCGTCCGCGTCAGCCCTCGTGGTCGGCGACAAGGCGCCGGACTTTGAGCTTGACAGCACCGCGGGCGGAAAACTCAAACTCAGCAGCCTGAAGGGCAAAAACGTTCTGATCAACGTTTACGTCTTGGATTACAGCCCGACCTGAATCAAGCACCTGATGTCGGCCGGTTCGGACGACAACTACAAGAAATTCACGGCGGAGGATACCGAAGTCTTGGGAATGAGCGCCAACGCGATCTTCTCGCAAAAGGCGTTCGTCGATTTTACCAAAGTCAAACACCCTCTGCTGAGCGACCGTGACGGAAAGGTCATGCAGGCCTTCAACGTTTGGGACGAAAAACGACGCTTGGCCAAGCGTTCCTACATCCTCATCGACAAAGAGGGCGTGGTTCGGTTTATCAACACGCGGCCCACCAACTCGGAAAAGGATCTGCTCTCAACCGAGACTTTGTTGGACGAAGTCAAGAAAATCAACAAGAAATAATTTTCATCAAGGAGGATAGATATGAAAACATCCGTTTTCGGGCCTGCCGTTCTTGTTTCTGTGGGGCTTATGGTTGGACAATCCTTTGCGTTCACCTGCCCCAAGCTGATCAAGGGTGCCGAAGAGTCGATTGCCAACGCAGACGCGGCTGCCGCGAAGATCACCGACGAAAGGGAAAAGAGCCGAGCCATGGTTATGATCGAGTTTGCTAAACAGTGGAACAAAGAGGCCGCGGCCGACCACAAGGAGGCCGGCGCGAAGAAAGACGCACAGCTTCATTACCGTGCCGAGGCAAAAACGAAAGCCGCCAAAGCGCTTATGGATCTCGTAAAATAGAGCACCAAGTTTTGACCGCCGGCGCCCAAGGTCCCGTCTTGACCGATTAGGCGGACA
>JACPFE010000595.1 GCA_016183145.1 Deltaproteobacteria bacterium
ATCGGGCCGACCCCGCCCATCTGAAACATCAGCCATTGGATTACTTCGTAGCGCTTGCGCAGGTCCTGCGGCCAGAGCTTGCCGGTTTTCTCCGCCAAGTACATAAGTATCGCGCCGGACTCGAATAACGTGAACGGCTGGCCGCCGGGGCCGTCGGTGTCGATGATCGCCGGAATTTTGTTATTCGGATTGATCGCCAGATACCCCGGCTTCATCTGCTCGCCCTGCCTGAGATTGACCGGATGGACCTCGTAGGGAAGCCCGATCTCCTCCAGCATGATCGAAACTTTTTTTCCGTTGGGCGTGTCCCAGGTGTAGAGTTGAATCATACTTCAATTCCCTTTTGCGCTTTTACGATCCGGCTGCTGGCAAGAACGATAAACACAGAAATGACCAAACATGCAAGAGACGCCCAAAAGGAAACGGCGTAGCTGTGTGTGATGTCGAAGAGAAAGCCGCCGAGCCAGGCGCCGACGGCGCCGCCGAGGCCGATACTGAAGGTGAAGTAGCCGAAAATCGCCCCGAAGTGTTTCCCGTGAAAAATATCCGCCGAGATCGCCGAGAGCACCAGGGCGCGCGAGCCCTGGCCGAGCCCATAGCAAACCGCATAGAGGTAGAGCAGCCAGGGCATCGAGGCGTCGCGCATGCCGAGTAGCGCCAAGATCCCCACCGCCGATATGATCTGCACCCAAGTGAAAACTGCTTCCCGCTTCATCACGTCGGCCAGGTAGCCGAACAAGATCCGCCCGCCGATGCTGATGACGCCCATCAAACCAAAGATCGATGCGGCGAAGACCTTGGCGTAACCGACATCGATGGCGTGGGCAATTTGATGGGTCACGATGATCTGGTTGCCCATGCTTGCCAATGTCCGTGCAATAAAGAGAAGCCAAAATGCAGGATTAGTGAGCGCGCGCCTAACGGTCCAGTCGGTCTCTAGCTGCTCTTCAGTCTGCGCATTTGGCGTTGGCGCCTCCTTAGGAGCAGCTGAGGTAGAGGCCGGCAAGAACAGCGGAACAGGAGGGATCACGAGCAAGGCGGTTATAACAGCCAGGCCGACATAGGCTGCGGACCAACCCCAGTTGCTGATCATCAATTGAGTCACCGGCACCAGGAGCACGATGCCCACCCCGCCGCCGGACCACGCGATTCCGAGCGCGGTGCCGCGCCGCTGCGGAAACTCGCGGGTGATGATCGCCACGTGGGGCACCATACCGATCAACGCGATGCCGAATGCGGCTACGATGCCGATCCAAAAATAAAACTGCCAGATCGAAGAGATGGTAGAAGCCAAGCTCAGCCCCGCGGCAAGGACCAATCCGCCGCCGATCAAAGTCTTGCGCCCGCCGATGCGGTCGATCAAGCCGCCAGCGAAGGGCAAACAGGCCCCTTCAAAGATGATCGCCAGTGAGATCGCTCCCGCGGTAACCGCTCGCGACCAGCCGAAGGTGTCGAGCATCGCCACGAAAAAGACCCCGAAGGTGCCGTGCAGGCCGCGGCCCACCCCGATGTGAAGAAAAGCGAGGGCGACAAGGCCGTAGCGTCTCAGTGTGGATGTCGGCAACATCGGTGCTGGAGCCATGTGTGAGGTTGAAAGTTAGCAGTAGCCCGGGTGGAGCGGAAAGTCCATTTGTTGGTTAGATGCCCTCCCGTGGCTGCATCGCCGTTGGCGCGCAAAATCCGTAGCGCTCAAACCGCTTGACACCAGACGGCGTCGTGTACCATGATCGGCCAAGGCTGGCATAGCACGACTCGCGACCGCATGTCATCTCGAACCCTTCGATAAGGCCACTCAGGGCAGGCGCCGTGAGAGATCCTTGACTGAGATGGAACGCTACCAACGCAAGCGGAAGAGATAATGCGCGGATTCTTCAAACTCGTCATCACTGTGTTGATGATCGCGTGCAGCCTGACCCTGTTCGCTGCGTTTCCGGCTTTGTTGCAAGCCGGCGAATCCGACGCGATCTTGGCCGGCGCGCAGAAGGAAGGCGAGCTCGTCACCTGGGCCGTCGGCGAAATTCCCTTCCAGACCATGGTGGTCGACAGGTTCAAGAAAAAATACCCGTTCATGAAAAAGGTCGACGCCGTGCGGATACCGTCTGAGAAACTGCGCAGCCGCCTGATCACGGAGGCGCAAACCGGCAAGGGGAGCAACGTCGACGTTCTCGGCCTCAGCGGCTTCGAGCTACTTTTTCTCGCCGAGAAAGGCTTCTTTGCGCCCTACCGTTCGCCGGAGGCAAACGCCATCGCCGACGGGTTTAAAGACGCGGGCGGCCTTTGGGCTTCCTACTACGTCAACACCTTGGTGACCGCCTACAATACCCGCCAGGTCGCCGCCAAGGACGTGCCGCAACGCTGGGACGATCTGCTCGATCCGAAATGGAAAAGCAATATCGCGTTTTTCGAAGAGGAATACGAATGGTTCGCCAACTTTCTCAAAGTCGTCGGACGGGAAAAGGGGCTGGACTTCATGCGCCGCTTCGCCAGACAGGACTTGCAATACCGGGGCGGGCACACCCAGATGGTCCAGTTGCTCGCCGCCGGCGAATTTCCCCTCATGGCCGTGGCCTTCGCGCCGCGCGTGAGCGTGGTGCGGGCGAGCGGCGCACCCATCGACTGGGCGGCGCTCAATCCGGTCTTCTCGAATCCCGTGGGCATGGGCGTCTACAAGGCGGCGCCCCATCCGAACGCCGCAAAGCTCTACGTCGATTTTATGCTCTCAAGAGAAATTCAACAGGAGATCTGGGTCAACGCCGCATGGAAAGGCTCGGCGCGAAGGGACGTGACACCCAAAGATCCGCGCTGGCAGGGAATCAAGGTCTTACCCCTCGATCTGACCCTCGCGCACGGTTACCAGGAAGTCGCAAAGGAATTTCAGCAGATATTCAAACCCCATGGCGGCGGCCGGTAATTCTATGAAAGGCTCGAAGGCATAGTCATGATCATCGACTGCGGCAAAGCTGAGTGCGATTGCATCGCCGAGGACATGCCGCTTTGTTACGGAGTCCATAAGTAGGTAACTACGATGCGACCGAGGGGCGAGACCTGGAGAGCGCGGGCACAGCAACGCGACGGGTCGTTTCAGGCCCAGGCGCGTAGGATTATCACCCCTGAACTTCGCGTCTTTGCGTCTTTGCGAGAGACATGGTTGTTCCTAACTCTTCTTCGTTTCCGAATTTCAAATACTTTTGGCTAGCAACTTAGGAGGAATGGCCAGTGGCAAATCTGAAAGAGCTTGAAACCGATGTCTTGATCGTCGGCGCGGGCAACGCCGCGCTGGTGGCGGCCGAAGCGGCCCACGACGCCGGCGTCAAAGTGACGGTTCTGGAACGCGCGCCCAGGGAGCGGCGCGGCGGCAACTCGACTTTTTCCGGCGGCCTGTTTCGCTTCGCCTACAAAGATTTCGAGCAGGTGAAAGAAATCTTGCAGGACACGCCTGGCATCGACTTCAAAGACGTCGAAGTCGAACCCTATCCTACCGACATGTTTTACAGCGATCTGATGCGCGTCACCGAAGGCCTCGCCGATCCCTCGCTCTCCGAGCTGTTGGTGAACAAATCCCAGGAAGTCGTCGCCTGGATGGCCCACCACGGCATCGATTGGGAACTGCACTTGAGCCACGTCGCCAAAGTCAAGGGTAAATACATCTGGCGTTCCGGTACGATTCCGGTTGCCGCGCGCGGCGGGGGCCACGGCCTACAAGAGATGCATTTCAAGCATGTGGAGAGCCGCGCCATCGATATTCTCTACTCCACGCGCGCGTTGCAGTTGACCCAGGACTCAAGCGGCGCCGCCGACGGCGCCCTCGTGTCGACGCCCGCCGGCAAGCGGAGAATCCAAAGTAAAGCGGTGATCCTCGCCTGCGGTGGCTTTGAGTCCAATCCGGAGATGCGCGCGCGCTACCTCGGGCAAAACTGGGATCTCGTCAAAGTCCGCGGCACCCGTTACAACACCGGCGACGGCATCAAGATGGCGACCGACATCGGCGCCGAACCCTTCGGCCACTGGAGCGGCTGCCACGCATCCGTCATCGACGCCGAAGCCGCCGCCGTCGAAGCCGCCGACGAGACCACGCGTTATTCCTATCCCTATAGCATCATGGTCAACGTGAACGGCGAGCGTTTCGTCGACGAAGGCGAGGACTTTCAAGTTTATACTTACGCCAAGACCGGCAGGAGAATTCTCGCCCAGCCGGCCCACATCGCCTATCAGATCTATGACCAGAAAACTCTCCCGCTGCTGCGCAGCAACTACCAACGCTCCAGACCTGTGACGGCCAATACCGTTGAAGATCTCGCTTCCGGGTTGGGCATCGAGCCGGCGCGTCTGCGCCGCACGATCGATGAGTTCAACAAGGCGGTCTCGCCGGTGGCGTTCGATTCCTCGAAGCGCGACGGCAAATGCACGACGGGACTCAATCCGGACAAATCCAACTGGGCTTCGCCTATCGACTCACCGCCGTACCAGGCTTACCCGGTCGCCTGCGGCATCACGTTTACCTATGGCGGACTGAAGATTGATCCCCAAAGCGCCGTCTTGACCGCGGACGATACGGCGATTCCCGGCCTGTGGGCCGCAGGCGAGCTTACCGGCGGCTTCTTCTATCACAATTATCCGAGCGGCTCCGGCCTCATGCGCGGCTCGATCACCGGCTACGTCGCCGCCACCGAGGCGGTGAAGTATATCAAGGGACGGTAAGTCACGTTCAAAATAGAAAGTCTTCAGTCTTTGCTTTCAAGCAGAGCTCGGAGATTGCACCGCCGAGGCGCAGAGGGCACAGAGTAAAGAGTTTTCGATTATAAAATGCTCCGAACTCTGCGACCTCCGTGCCTCTGTGGTGAAACAAATCCTGCTTTTTTGGTCGCGGCATCGCCGCGCTGTGTCTCCGTAATGAATACTCCTTCACGCTAAACCTGGAAGAACAAAAAAGACATCGCGCCAAGCCTGTGCACTTCCTCAATTGCGCGCCCGACTTACCAATGCTTTTCAATGAGCCGGATACAAAATTCGAGCGCTGCTTCGACGTCACGAGCCGCCGGACTTCGCCCTTGGCGCGCGCGCGAACGCGCCTTGTGGATCCGCTGCAAGCGCACCGCCTCCAGCCGGGTGATCAGTTTTCTTTCAACCCCGGTCGCCGTGAGACTCGTCAAGCCGCGCATCGACCACGCCGCGATGTTTAACCGCGCCTTGAGCCAATCTTCCACGGCTTGCTCGCACA
>JACPFE010000596.1 GCA_016183145.1 Deltaproteobacteria bacterium
TAACGGCGTTGGCGGCGAAGAATGCGACTACTGCCATCCCCATCGTGATGATTAACATTCCCGATCCCGTGGGTTTAGGTTTGGTTGCCAGTCTGGCGCGGCCGGGAGGCAATGTCACCGGGCTCGCGGCTTTAGCGCCCGAGCTAAACACCAAAAGGCTGGAGATACTCAAGGACGCAGTTCCCAAGCTCGCTCGAGTTGGACTGCTGCGGCGGCCGGTAGGTAACGTTGGGCAAGACCTCCAACTGAAAGAGCTCAGGCTTGCGGCTCTGGCGCTGAAGCTAAAATTGGAGGAGATCGACACTCAACTCGACGCCAAAGGTTTAGAGAACGCCTTTCAAACCGCAAAGCAGAAGCAAGTCAACGCGATTATGACGACCGCCCTTCGCTCATTTTTCGCCGAAAGAAAGCGGATCGTCGAGCTTGCTGGAAAATACCGCTTGCCGGCTATTTACCCAGAGAAGGAGTATGTCAATGAGGGCGGCCTCATGTCCTATGGTGAGGACGTTGCTGACAAATATCGGCGTGCCGCCCACCACGTGGACAAGATCCTCAAGGGAACCAAGCCGGCCGATATCCCGGTCGAGCAGGCGATGAGAACGGAATTCATCATCAGCCTCAAGGCGGCGAAACAGATCGGTTTTACAGTTCCGTACGAACTGCTGGCGCGGGCGAATAAGGTGATTCAATAAGGCAGGAGGCAGAAGGCAATGGTAGGGGCGGACCGGCGCCTGTCCTGAGCGGAGTCGAAGGGTGTCCGCCCGTTCGGAGGGCCGACACGTAGGTCGGTCCCTACACGGGTCCGACAATCCAAAATCCAAAAGCGGCCCTGTGGACTAAAATCCAAAATCAGCTTGGGAGGTGAATCTTGGCTTATCGCACCATAGGAAAAGCGCAACCACGCGTCGAGGGATACGGGAAGGTAACCGGACAGACAATGTACGCGGCGGACCTGCCGTTCGAGGGGCTGTTGTGGGCGAAGGTGCTGCGCAGTCCGATTCCGCACGGGCGGATCAAGGGCATCGACACGTCCAGAGCGAAGGCGCTTAGCGGCGTGCGCGCGGTGCTCACCGGCGCGGATGTGCCCAACGTTTATGTCGGCACGCGTGTCAAAGACCAGCCGGTGTTGGCGTGCGACAAGGTGCGCTTCGTCGGCGACGCTGTCGCCGCTGTGACCGCGGAGAGCGAAGCGATCGCGGAAGAGGCGTTGACGCTGATCGAAGTCGATTATGAAGAGCTGCCTTGCGTCAACGATCCGCTGGAGGCTTTGAAGCCGAGCGCGCCGCTGATTCACGAGAATCGCGACAAGTACAAGAACGCGCCGAAGCTGCCGGAGGGTATGTCGGGACACAACCTCCAATCCTATGTGGTGTGGAAGAACGGGGATCTGGAGGCGGGCTTTCAGCGCGCCGCGTGCGTTTTCGACCATACCTTTCGCACGCCGCTCTCGCACCATGGTTATCTTGAGCCCTGCGCCTGCACCGTTCACGTTCACTCGGATGGGCGGGTGGAAGTTTGGGCTGCGAACAAAGGCCCCTGGGGCTTGCGCGACCAGATGGCGGAGGACTTCGGCGTTCCGAAGGAAAATATCAAAGTCCACATCGTAAACGTCGGCGGCGATTTCGGCGCCAAGGCGTCGTTGATCGATGTGCCGGTCGCCTATCATCTTTCGAAAGCGACGGGCCGGCCGGTGAAGCTGGTTTTCGATTCTACGGAAGACATTCTCGCCGGCGGCCACCGCCATCCCGCCGTGATCCACTTGCGCACCGGAGTCGACAACGACGGCCGGTTCACTGCGATCAAGGCGACCATTCATTTCAGCGGCGGCGCCTATGGCGCGCAGAAGGCCAATCCGCAGGTGACGGTTCTCGGCGGGCGGCGCCTGGCCAGCATGTATCGGGTGCCGGCGATCAACGTCGAGACCTATTGCGCTTACACGAATCAAGTCCCCTGCACGCAAACCCGAACGCCGGGAAGCCCGCAGATCGCCTTCGCCTTGGATTCGCACGTCGACATCATCGCCCGCGAGCTGGGCATCGAGCCGCTGGAATTTCGCCGGCGCAACATTTTGCGCGACGGCGATCTCTCGCCGATGGGGGAGAAGTGGAATCATATTCTGATGAGCGAAGTATTGGAGCGGGCGGTGAAAGCCTCCGGCTGGAAAAAAGGCGGAGCGAAGAAAAACCGCGGCTGGGGTATGGCGTTCTACGAGCGCGGTACGCCGGAAGGAAAAGCCAGCACGGCCATTACGCTGGAGGCCGATGGCAGGGTCAATATTCTCACCGGCGTGCCCGACGTCGGCCCGGGCTACTACACGATCAGTCAGCAAATGGTCTGCGAAACCCTCGGCCTTCCGCCCGAGCGCGTCGGCGTGGTTTTCAAGGACACCGACAGTTTGCCTTTTGATCCCGGCACCGGCGGGAGCAAGCAGACCAACACCTCCGGCCACGCGGTGTACCAGGCGGCGCGCGAGGTGCGCGAGAAACTCGTCAATCTCGCGGCTCGTGAGCTGGGTTGCAAGCCCGAGGAGATCAAACAAGACGGCAACAAGCTCTCCGCGCCGAACAAGAAATCGACGACCACGGAGAAAATGATCGCGCTGGCGGTGAAGGAAAACGGCGGGCCGGTTTTTCATCTGACGATGTTCGAGCCCAAGGATATGCCCAAGGTCACTGGCTTTACGGCGCAGGTCGCGGAGGTCGAAGTCGATCCGGCCACCGGCGGCGTCAAAGTCCTCAATTTCACCACGGCGCACGACACCGGCACGGTGCTCAACCATCTTACGCTCACTGGACAGATCGATGGCGGAGTCATCACCGGTCTGGGATTTGCGCTCATGGAAGAAAATTCGATGATTGACGGCAAGATCGCGACGCTGACTTTAGGCGATGCGAAGCTGCCGTGCATTCGAGACCTGCCGCCGCTTAAGACCATTTTATTGGAAACCCCGACGGGGCCGACGCCCTTCGGCGGCAAGCAGATCGCCGAGAATCCCAACGTGCCGACGGCGGCGGCGATCGCCAACGCCATCGCGGACGCCTGCGGCGTGCGGCTCTTCGAGTTGCCGCTGACGGCGGAGAAGATTTACTGGGCGATGAAACGGGAAAAGGAAACCACGAAGGTCACATAGAAACAAGATTCGGAGTTGGAATGTCTCGCGCAAAGACGTGGTTCGATAGACTCACCACCCTGAGGAAGATCGAAGGGCAAAGGCGCAAAGGTGACGGGCCGAGGCCCGTCATCCCGAGCGAATGCGAGGGATCTAAAAAGTTTCTCCCTTCGGTCGAAATGACCAGGAGTCTTACTTGGCGTCTTGGCGACCCTTCGACCAGGATCAGGACATGCTTGGCGCGACTGGAAGATTCGCGCACGCGTCGAAAACCTTCAACTATAATAGTGCAAACGTCGAGCCCCCACAGGGCGAGGGCCGGGGCCGGCGGAGCCGCGCTTCCCTGTCATGGGCCGATTTGTTAGATTACGGCTCTAAATTGTTGCCACATGGGAGGAGTTCATGGGAATCAAAAAGTTTGCGCGATGTTCGAGCGCGGCGGTTCTTTGCTTCACGCTTTATGGCGGCGCAACGATAGAAGCTCAGAACAAAACCGCTGCTCCGTCGATTACGGTCTACCAAGATCCGACGTGAGGGTGCTGCAGCGGGTGGGTGGGTCACCTACGAACAAACGGTTTTAAGATCGAAACGAGAAACATAAGCAATCGCGAGCTGATTGACGTAAAGATTAAGAACAAGGTGCCGGAGAAACTCTATTCCTGTCACACCGCGATCATCCAGGGCTATGTGATCGAAGGGCATGTGCCGGCGGACTTGATCCTGCGTCTGTTGAAGGAAAAGCCGCGGGTCCTCGGCCTGGCGGTACCGGGAATGCCCATTGGCTCGCCGGGCATGGAAGGGCCAAACCCCCAGCCCTATGAAGTGCTGACCTTCGACAAGGACGGGAAGACCGCGGTTTACGCGAAAAGGTGAGAGTCGGGGGTTGGAGCGCTGGAGTACTGGAGTGATGGAATAATGCGGATTCGAAGATTATTGCGTATTGCGGTTTGCCTCTTGGTCGTGGCCTTGAGTGGCGGTCCTTCATTCGCCCAGGAAAAGAAGAATGTGCGGATGGTTTTCGTCAGCCTGGCGTGGAACAGCGAGATTCCCTTTCGGGCGGCGCTGGCGAGGGGGTTTTTCAAAACACAGGGACTGCAGGTCGAACCGATCTTGATTCGCGGCGGGCCGGCGGCGATAGCCGCGCTGGTGTCCGGGGAAGTCGACTTTGCCGCCATCGGCGGGGCGCAAGCGGTTTTTCGCAGCCGCGCCCGCGGATTGGATCTCTCCATCATTGGTTGCACCTCCGCCACGACGAATTACATCCTGCTCGGCAACAAGCAGACGCGGACGGTAGAGGATCTTAAAGGCAAAATCATCGGCGTGACCGGCGCCGGCACCTTCTCCGAGTTTGCCATGAAGGCCTTCCTGAAGAAATACAACATCAATCCAGATAAGGACGTGATTTTGCGCGCCATCGGCGGTACCGTCCTGCGGGCGGCGGCTATCGAGAAAGACATCATCGCCGCCGCCCCTTTTTCTACGGAAGATGCGGTTCGGCTGATGAAAAGCGGTTATTCCTTGATCAGCAATATGAGCGAGTCATTGGGGATTCCGCAAAATATCATTGTGACTCGGAATGAGTTCTTGGAAAAATTCCCCGAGACGAGCAAACGGATGCTGAAAGCTTACATTCAAGGGATCCAGCTCGCCAAATTCAACAAGAAAGAAGCGATCAAGGCGGGCTACGATTCAGGTCTCCAGGGCGACCCGGAAATCGTCAGCGCCGCCTGGGACCTCTATGCGCCGGGCCTTACCTCTGATTTATCGATTGTCACATCCGGCTTACAGCAGATGCTCGACGAGGATATCCGCGCCGGCCTGATCGACAGCAAGTTCACTCTCGATCGCGTGATCAACGACCGGATTTTAAAACTAGCGCAGCAGGAACTGAGAGCGGAAGGGCGATTGAAGCCGTAGCTACCACCGTGGAACCGGCACAGAGTGCGGCGCCGCCAATTGCGTTGAATCAGGTTTCCGTCGAACCGGAGCAGGCAGCGGGCAATTGGAAGATCCTGTGGCGCATCGCGAACTTGAACTCACAGCCTCTGGAACTTCGCGCTGTGCGGCTACCGCACGGACAATTCAAATCGGCGGAACAACGGTTTCAGCCGGCGATTCACTTGAGCCCCAAGGAAAGCGCCGAATTCGAAATCTCGGTCTGCTGTGACGAGCCTGAGGGCCTGGTGACGGAGAATGCCTTCCTTATTTTTCAGGTTACCCGGCTCGGTGAGCAGTGGCGAATTTTTGCTCGTGTTCGCGTAACGGTGAATTCGACGGGAACGCCAGTGGCGGCAACTGAATTGATCACAACGCAAAAGGTCGGGTTCTCGGGAGTGTTTGACCGAAGACATTAGGCGCTTACCTTGGAAATGTTGAACAGAACGACTCCAGGAAAAGTTATCCCGCTAAGGCGCCAAGGCGCAAAGTGACACGGGGTGTCATTTCGACCGAAGGGAGAAATCTTTCTCAGATCCCTCGCATTCGCTCGGGATGACGGACCACGGCCCGTCACTTCGCGTCTTTGCCCTTCGATCTTACTCAGGGTGGTGAGGTTCTCGAACCACGCCTTTGCGGGAGACATGGTGTTTCCGATCTCTTCTTCGTTTCCGAATTTCAAATACTTTTGGCTAGCTTTTCGTTAGAAAGCGAAGAGGCGCCTCATGCCCAAGAATTACGAAGACATCTACGTTCTCCAGAAGATGCGCGGCTGACACAGCAATTGAGGCCTCGGCTTCGAAGAGACCACGGGCATGGTCTCCAATTCGCTGAAGATCGGCCAGGAGGAAGTGGTGGCGGCGCTGAAACGGCTGCGGCGGGAGCGCAGCGACGACGCTGAATATAAAAATCTACGCAAAGATCTACCGAAGAATTGGCCGCTGTAGTTTACAGTCCAGCGTCTAGAGTCCAGGGTCTCGGGTTTCGAGTTCCCCACCAGCGCCAACCAGAATCTTTAGGATACGTACAAACTTCGATTGAATTCTTTCTTCCCCCTCGGAGACTGTGTCTTAATGTCATTCTGAGGCGAAGCCGAAGAATCTCGCCTTCGCAACATCCTGAAAATGCGAGATGCTTCGCTCTGCTCAGCATGACATTCTCGGGATTGCACGTATTGCGACACAGTCTCCGACGGGGGAAGCCTGTCCTGAGCAAGGTCGAAGGGACTAAGATGGGGGTGCGTGTGCCGATTATGCCGGGACGCGAACCCCCTCTCTAACTCTCCCCCGTGAAGGGGGCGAGAACCTGACGAAGTCGGGTGAAGGAGATATCGATTAGCCGCGCGAGTTTGGCAGACGGACTTTCGGTTGACGAAGAGTCAAATCGGCGACACCGCTCCAGAATTCCCGCTTGCCGGTCATCGCCTGCACGTGGCCGTCCCACTCCAGAGTGAAAGCCGTGAGGCCCAACTTGACCGCGGCGCGCACCTTGTCTTGCGTCGCTTCATCTATTGCCAGCAGCCGGATGGCGTCGATCTGGCGGCTGCCATGTCCTTCGTCCTGCTGCGCGTGAAGCCGATAGGTCTCTGCGGCGCGCGGCGAGAAGCCGTAGTGTCCGGTTAACTCCTTGAAAACTTTGTCCGAGACTTTACCGGCGCCGCCAAGTTGGCTTTCGACGAAGGCGAGCATGGCGACGCCTTCCAACGCCGAGCGTCGCTGGCAACAGCCGGTGATCATTTCGATCGCCGCCAGCGTTCCAGGAGCGGGCTCGGCGCGATCCGCCTCAGCGCGTGAGATGCCGCCTTCTTCGAGAAATTGCAGCATGATATCGACGTGGGTGCGCCGCCCGCCCAGCTCCTCCATGAAATTTTCCAGCACGGTTTGCATCAGCTCGTAATTCTTGTCGGCGACCGCGTTGATCGCCATGTAGCCGAAGAAAATCGGATTCGTCCGGATGCGCAGATAGTGCTGCACTTCACCGAGGATGATCTGTTCGCGGCTCCAGCGGTGGCGCAAAATGCCCTGAAACCAGGGATGCTCTCCCATGGGCACTTCTTCGGCGTAGCGCCACAATTCCTCAATGAATTCATCCTGGGTCATGGCTCTCATTTACCGCAATCGAGGGTTGGTTGTCTACGCTAGGAGATGCAGAGGAGTTGTATTATTTTACCTTCTCCCTCTGGGAGAAGGATAGGATGAGGGTGATTAGCGACGATACACCCTCACCCTTCACCCTCTCCCGCAAGCGGGAGAGGGGATTTTTAGGTTAGACTTGGGTTACGCGACCGCGGCTTTTATCTGCGTCGCGCCTATTTCGATTCGGGCTTTCAGGCGCGGATAAAAGCGCAGCGGGTTGTCCCAGAAAATTTTTCGCTTGAGCTCGTCGCTGATGTCTTCGCGCTTGATCAAGTTCGGAATGTCGCGGCTGAAATCACGCTGGTCGCGCTCATGGGGATAGTCGGAAGCCCAGATGAGCGCATTCTCGTTGGCTATCTCTGCAGCGAGGGGTAGCGCCGACTCCTCGACTTCGACGGCAAAGAAAATATTTCCTTTCTTGACGTATTCGCTTGGCTTGAGCTTGCAGCGCGGCGAGTAGTGTCCTTTGCGCTCTTGCTCCTCGTCCATCCGGTCCATCATGTAGGGCACCCAGCCGACACCGCACTCGATGCAACCGAACCTGAAAGTCGGAAAGAGCTCGAAGACGCCTTCGAACATCATCGCAACGAATTGGCGCATCTGGGCAAAAGGATGTTCCAGGGTGTGGGCGATGGTAAAATTGCCGAGCAGATCGAGCCCCAGCGCAGGCATGCTTAGTCCGCCGTGGGTGGAAATCGGCACGTCGAGCTTTTGGGCTTCCTCCCACAGCGGATAGAATTCGGGCCCGCTATAGAGCCTTCCCGCCGGGGCCACCGCCGGCAGCACGGCGCCGACCATTCCAAGCTCGTTCACCGCGCGCCGCAGTTCTTTCACGGCTTCGGAAATATCTTGGACCGGCAGCAGCGCGACTCCAACCAGGCGTGGACTGACCGCCATGAATTTGTGATGAAGCCAATCATTGTAGGCGCGCGCCATGCAGATCGCCCAATCTTTGTCTTGAATCGCGGCGTGGGTTAGCCCTTGGGTTGGGTAGAGCACCGTCAGTTCGATGTTGTTTTTGTCGAGAAAGTCGAGCCAGTGGTTGGCCTTCGGCCCATCGCCGCCGCCGGCCCAGCCGCCCTTTTGCCGCAGCGAGCGCAGGTAGCCGTCCATTGTAAGCCCCGGCCAGAACGAATAGCTCTGATGCCATTCGAGATCCTTATAGGGCGGGCCGATGAACTCGCGCAGCTCGCTGTCGAGCTCCATCACATGTCCGTCGGCGTCGATAATCCGGTAATCAGCCATTAGAACCTCCCGTGCGAAACGCGTTTAATTAGACGTCTATGCAATGATCGTCGAGGATAGAAGATCGAGGATAGAGGATGGCGATCTTCGATCCTCTATCCTCGATCCTCTCTCAAGTGTTTCTGGTATTCTCCGTGAACAATTCTTCGACCGTGAGTGGCCGGCCGAGCATGCCCTGTTGATCGGCGAACTTGATCAAGTTTTCCACATCGTGGCAGTTTTCTTTAAAGCCCTGGTAGAAGGGGTCTTTACCGAAAAACTTTCTTTCCTCCTCGAGGTAGGAGCGCGCCCAGGCGAAACTCAAGCGATGCGGTTGTTCCATGAAGTCGTTGTAGGCCCGCCGCGAAGCCACGAAGGCCTCGAACAAACTGGTAGCCACCCATGGGTCGCGATCAAGGATATCTTTCTTGATGACTACGGGGTGCATGATGGGAAAGATTTTCGTGCGTTGGTAGTATTCCCGCTCCGCCTTTTCGAAATCCGGAAAGAGCCTTTGCACGGTTCCTTCGCCGCGAATCCAAGCTTGCGGCAAGTCCGGTTCCACCTCCGCGTCGACTTTCCCCTCGACCAACAAATCTTCGAGACGCCGCTTGCCCTCGATGAATTCAACTTTGATGCTCGGCGGCAGCCTGGAGCCGACATGCTCTTTGTTGACGATCACCCAGGTGACGTCGGTGACGGCGAGATCGTAGCTGTTCATCAGCATGCCTTTGGTGACCAGCGCCAGGGTATTCTCATAGCTCCGCAGACCGATGCGCCCGCCTCGGAGATCGGACGGTTTCTTGATGTCGGAGCCGGCGCGGATGAAACAAAACTTGTGTCCCCACATCCGGCGCGGGAAAAAGGGAATGGCCTGGAGCCAATCCGCGTCCTGGCCCCGGGCGACGAGATACGACGACATGGAAAACTCGCAGGCGTCGTACTCGCCGTAATGAACCATGCGCTCGTGACGCATGCCGCTTTCGACCGTGATGAGATTGAGGTCAAGGCCTTCCGCTTTGACCTGCCCGTCGCGCAGCGGCTGTAGGTAATCGTATTTGTCGCAAGCGACCGTGAGTTTCAATTTCGCCATGGCTTTCTCCCGCGAATTCACGAAACGAGATCTCGAGATCAGACTGCATGATCTTATTTGAGCGCGTTCACGCAGTCAATCTTTCCCGCGCGCGGGTAGTGGTTCAGCTGCGTCAAAATTTGTAGGGGCAACCCTATGTGGTTGCCCGTTCGGAGGGCACCCTTCGACTGACTCAGGACAAGCTCCGGCCTGCCCTACATCGATGCGGCGTTGAAATCAAACTAAACCACTACCCGCGCACCACGTTGACAGGCTCGCAGCGCGATGTTAAGTGAAAAACCGAGCTTCAATGGTGAACCTTCGAGAGCAACGCATATGAACGGTGACGCCGTAGAACGGTTAATGAACGTCATTCTGCAAATGCAAATCAATCTGGCGCATATCACCGAAACCTTTCAGCAGCAGACCGCCGAAGTTCGCCAGCAGTTGGAAGTGATCTTCGAAGAGGAAAAAAAGGTGCTCGATGGTTGCCTGAACGGAATCGATGAAAGGCTCACGGAGTGCTCGGCCGTTGTCGAAGACTACAAGAAGCATTACGCGGAGCTCAGCGCAATGAGCGATAGGCTCCGACGGCTCGGCACCGAGCCGATTTCATTGCCGGTGGGCTTACCCGCCGATCGAGTCGAAGGGGTGGTGGCGTGGCGCTTGCGGGAGCTGAGAGCCCAGGGAAAGATCTGATTCGGTTAGGAAGGGGGACAGTCCCCATTCCGGAAAGGGGACTGACCCCTTCTGGTTGCGCTTCTACGCGGCCCCGGCCTCCATGGAACTGGACGGCATCATCGGCCGCCGCCGGTTGGGATTGCGGAGGATTTGCAACGACTTCTGTTCGATCTGGCGGATCCGTTCGCGCGTGACGGAAAACTTCTCGCCGAGTTCTTCCAGGGTATAGTCGCGCTTTTCTTCAATGCCGAAGCGCATGCGCAATACGGTCTCCTGGCGCGGAGTTAAAACGGCCAGAGCTTTTCTGACCTGTTTGCGCAGCACGCCCTCCATTGCCTCCTTTTCAGGTTGAGGCCGGATACGGTCCTCCACGAAGTCTTCGAGTTCATCGCCGTCTTCCCAGATCGGCGTTTGCAGCGAGACCGGCTCGTTTTGGACCTGGATCAACTTGAGCAGTTCGCTGACGGGCATTCTCATATCTTTGGCGATTTCGTCAGGCCGGGGGTCTCGATTCAGCTTGCGTTGCAAGTATTTGACCCGCTGGATGATTTTATTGCGCAGCTCGATTCGGTGCACCGGGATGCGAATGGTCCGTCCCGTATCGATCAGGCCCCGAGTAATCCCCTGGCGAATCCACCAGCTCGCGTAGGTGGAAAACCGGAAGCCGAGCCGATAGTCGAACTTTTCTACGGCTCGCATCAAGCCAAGATTGCCTTCCTGAACCAGATCCAAGAAAGCCAAGCCGCGATTCAAGTATTTCTTTGCGATGCTTACCACCAGGCGCAGGTTCGCCTCCGTGAACTCCTTCTTCGCGGCGCTCACCGAAGCTTCGGCATCTTGAATAAGGCGCGCCAGCCGATTGAGTTCAGCGGCGGGAACACCGGCAGTCTCCTCAATGCGCCGAAGTTCGTCCGACTTTCCAGGGCCGCGTCCCTTGGACGGTTTCTTGGCGGCTGGATCGATGGCTTCGAACCGTTCATTCAACTGCCTGAGCTGCTGCACCATCGCTGCGATCTCCGCCGGCGATAGCCTAAGATTACAAACGACATCAGAGATTTTCTCCGTGACCGCAGTATCTTTGCGGACCAGCGCGGCGCGTCTTTGCCGCGACAAGCGCGAGCGGGCCAATTGCCGCCGAGCCTCCTCCTTACTTTGGGCGAGTCGGCGCAGTTTCGCGATCAATCCAAGAAAAGGTTTCGCATCGACCGGCCCTTCGCCATGATTGTCGGTCTCATCTGATTTCTCGATGATCTTGAGCAGATCCACTTCGCCACGAGCGACCGCCGTTCCCAGCTCAAGCACATGGCGTAAGGCCATCGGCGTTGAGAAGAGCGCCGCGAAAATTTCTTGCTCGCCCCGTTCCATTTGCATGGCGAGCGCGATCTCACGTTCCCGGGAAAGTAAGGGGACCGAACCGATATCGTGCAAATACTGCTGAATGGAATTGAGATTCGCACCGGCCTCCTCATGCTCAGCGCCCTGATCCTCATGGGATTCCGCAGCGGCATCGAGATCGCTATCCAAGGCTGGCTCATGATCGCTCATGGGATCCAAGGCGACCTCGTTTTCTTGAACCTGCTCGTGGCCGGCCTGTTCGTTATTTACTTGTGACGGCATTAACGCTCTCCTAAATAAATAAAGGACCAATGCGGCGCCGCGCCTAATTGCCTATCAATCGACGCTGGGCCGCGTGGTTACCAATCAAATCGAATTAGGCGCGAAATTGACCTCTCTCACTCCCCTGGCGTTGATCTCCGATGAGGGGGAAGAGGGTGCAACTTAGCGGCTAATACTATTTGAGTTGCTTAGAAGATGAGGTTTGAACCGCGTTTATACCCAGGTGCCAAAACCGCCACCTTCTAACATAATAAGGCGTTAGCGGAATGTCAAGCTATACAATCCTTCATTCCCCAACGCGCCGCAACGGCAAAGTATCGAACTTTCCAACTTGTTAAACTTTGTCGACTCCGTTTTCAAAAAAGGACTGTCAGAGTAAGTATTTGAGCGAATGACTCTAATCCTATTTAGAGGCCTCTGCCTGCCCCTAGGTCAGAATACGTCTACGGGCACGCCTGCCCGCCAGCGCACCTCTTCGGCAATCCACTGAAGGGTGGCGAGACTCACCTTCCCGATTCTCTCGTCAGCCGGCTCGCGCTCCAAGGTATATACCTGGACCCCCAGCGGGCGGATCTCGCGCACTTTCTCTACCCAAAGGCAGACGGAATCGGGATCGGCATTGGTGACCCGTCCTTGGACGAACAGGGACTGGAGCATGATGTTTTTCAGCTCTTTTAACCCGGCAACGATATCGCCCATGTAAATGGGCGCGCGGGGATGGTTGAGCTGGCGGAAAATTTCTTCGCTGCCGGCGTCGAATTTCATGATTTTGAGATCCAACAGGTCCAAAGCCTCCCGCACCACCGGGTCGCCGACGGTCGAGGAATTGGAGAGTATCGCCAGTCGCGCTTGCGGCTGATACCGGTCCCGCTCCCGCTTGGCGATTTCGATGACCCCCCTCAGATCAGGGTAAAGGGTCGGTTCGCCGTTGCCGCAGATGGTGATCGAGTCGACGGTTTTCCCCGCACCGGAGAGTTGCTCCAGAGCCGATTCGATGGCCGCGGCGATCGCCTCGAGACTTGGCAGATCCGCGAGCTCCTGGATGGGAGCCAGGGTTCCTTTTTTCGTCCAACCGTACTGGCAGTAAACGCAGTTGAAGGAGCAGAGCTTATAGCTGGTCGGCAGCAGGTTGATGCCCAGGGAAAGCCCCAGCCGGCGGGACTCCACCGGGCCGTAGACAATCCCGGTCTGGAGAGAGTACTTGCGCAATTTTTGCGGACGGCCCGCAGCGCTCCGCAAAGCCATTAGACGTTGAAGCACAGCCGGGTCTGTCTCCCGCTCGTGAGGGTTCGTGATACTGTTTGATCTTGTGCGACTGTGCGTCATATGCCGATCGCGTTGGCCATATTCTCAGCGGTTAGCGTTGCGGTAGCCGAGCGCGTCTTGCGCGATAATAAGCTTTTGAATATTCACCGA
>JACPFE010000107.1 GCA_016183145.1 Deltaproteobacteria bacterium
AAGCCGCGCCCATGTCGCGCCGAACCGGCTGCGGAAACGCTTGCAGATTCTTGCGTGAATCGCCGAGCCACACCACGCGCCGGGGTAATTCCATGTCTTGTCTCTAGGGAATTATAACAAATTACTTATAAAACAAAAGGGTGATCTTCGGCAATTTGTTTTCGCGACACTTACCCTTTGTGCGCAAAAAAAACCGCGCCGGCATGGTGAGCTAGCCCGGGTTTGACGGACACCGAGAAAGAGGTCAGCCCTCATCGGGGTCACCCATTGGTGATCTGTTCCGGCAGCCAGTGAACCAGCTGGCGCAACTGAATTCTGAGCGCGCTACGTTTCTCCGGATTCTCCTCGAAGAACCATGATATGTGAATCGCATCGGCAACGTTCCATTCCTTGGGAAAATGATGCCACGCATAGCCCAGATCGGAACCTTCGGGCACGACCCCAACCCAGTCTTCGGCCAAGAGGCGCAACTTGTACGATTCTTTATGGCCGAATTTAAACGGCAGCGAAGCTTTATTCAGAGCCAGCGCGATTCGGCAGGTCTCCACTAACCGGGTACTGGAGAAAGCATTTAGATGGATCGACCATCCGCCCCGTTCCGACCTCACCACGGCAAGATCGATGTGGGTGCTGTTGCCGCCGCGGTAGATTTCCCATGGGTGACAGCCCTGCCGCTCCTTGCTGTCATACCATCGCTGAAACTCCTCGGGGGAGTCGCCGGCTACTTTCAAGAGCCCGCCGTCTCTACCATCGGCATATTTTTGGTAATACTCCCGCCCCGGTAACCCGGAGCGAAAGCCGGACAATTTCGTGGCATTGGCCTGATAAGCGATGCGGCAATAATCCAAAAACCGATCGAGCGTCATGGTTGGTTGCGGATCGGGATCAGGTTTGTCCAGGAGTGAAAGTAGCGCGTGTTTTTCCTTAGCGGTCAATTCCTTCTCTATGGGCAGCCAACTGGGCAGCAGCGTTTTCACATGCCGCCGCTGCATCACACCCCAGCGCAAAGACAATGGCAGGTTCTTATAGAGCGTCGCTTGGGCGGCAGTTGGATCGCGCAATAATGATTTCTTCCATTGGGAAAGCTCTTGGGTCCATATTTTAAGGCGGCGTCGCAATTCAGCCGGTTCATCATACCCGGAATTGGGAAAAGTGACCTGAACCGAGTCACTGGTTGTCAGATAATAAACGCTTTTGTACTTTTGCACATGCACCCGAACCCATTTCCGTTTTTCGCGGAGATAGAAAATCCACACACGATCGGGGCCATGATGATGGGGAACGAAGTCCTCCGTCAGTCGGATGAATCGCTCGATTGAAAAAGATTTCTTTTTGTTTCTCATCATTCAAGTCCGATCGATGCATGTCAGTCTAGAATACCGGGACCAAAACTCCAATCGCCTATCTTTGGCAAGGACAAGCTCAATGCAGCGGCCGGGGAGGGAGCTTGTAGATCCCAACGTGGTCGGACCCTTCAGTTGTCATCATGATAAGCGACTCGCCGGTTTTGAGGTCGTTGAGATACTCGGCGTATTTGCCTTCGAACTCGTGATCCATGGACAGGGCTTGTGGAACATCGGCTGTTTTGATGGTCATGACGGATAGCAATTCGCCCTTACGGTTCACGTGAACAGCAACGTGTTCGCCGCTCTTTTCCATTCCCTGAAGAATCTGCTTTGAGATAAGATCACCGTTCACGCCGATGATTTCGATGTTAAGTCGGCATTCTTCGCAGTCTTGATGCTGTAGCGTCGTCATTAGTGCTTCTTTTTCCTTTTCGTTACCCATTCAAGGTAGGCCATGGGATCGGCGTGAAACTTCGCCGGAACATTGTCAGGCGTGGAAAGGCGACGGATGACTTCGATTAAGGGTAACGAAACGCCGGCGCGACGGGAGCCCTGGACTTTTACCGTGATGAGGGTGGGGCTGATCTCGATGTAATACGGACTTCCAGGTATTCCGCGTCTAAGAGGCTTTGCTGGAGGGTGCTTCAGATCAACCATTTTTTATTTCTTCACGAGTCTCAGGTTTTCAGTGCTTTTGTTGTCGGGATCGTGGAAAAAGTCGACGATCCGCTGTCCGGCGAGGCGATAAGCATTGCAGCAAGGCTTACCGCCAAGCCGCATCGTCTCGGGATGGCCGCAACACTGAATGACACCGCCGACAACCCAGACTTGCAGATCGTAATCGAACCCGGTCCACACGCGGCCGTGTCGGATTTCATCTCCACTGAGGCGCGTCATGGCTCAGCATTCTTTGTAACCGCAGTCCCGGCATCGGAGGCAGCCCTGTTGGGTGATGAGAGAGGCCTGGCGACACCTCGGGCAAAAATCACCCGTGGTTGCTGCTTGAGGAAGGTTTCCATTGCGCGAGATGGCGACCTCTGCGGGCTGCAAGCTCAAGTTTCCCTCTTTGCCGATCACTGTTTCCAGCCAGCGGCTTAAGACTCGGGCAATCCCATCCGGCATGGATCTGACTCGCTCGGGGCCGAACCCGCTAAACCGAGATCCGCCGATGTGTTCAAGCTGATCGATAACCTCTCTCAGTCGCTCTTCTCTGGTCATTGGGGATGGAAGGCGCAGTATCAGCGAGAGAAGTCTTCCGATGGCTTCGGCGTCCGCTTCGAGATCCGAGCCGGCTTTCCCCAGCCGCACGAAGACTTCGAATGGTTCTCTGGGATTTCCATTGGCGTAATTGATGGTGACGAAGGCGGTGCCGAACGGTGTTTTCTCCCGTGCGGTGACTCCGTTCAAGGTTGCCGGTCGCGGCGTGACTTTGGCCGGGACTATCTTTACCGCTTGTCTTTTCGCCTGTCTCTCGGTCAAAAGTATCCCTTCCCTGGAACCTTCCCGGTAGACCGTGACGCCCTTAAGACCCTGCTCCCAGGCCATGCGGTAGATTCTCTCAACTGTTTCAAGCGCGGTGTCTTTGGGTAGGTTTATGGTCGAGCTGATGGCCTGATCGATGTGTTTCTGCAGAACTGACTGCCTCAGGACTCTCTTTTCCGGCGCGATTGTGTGAGCCGTAACAAAGTAGGCCGGCAATGGATCTTCACTACGGCTTTCACTGATCTTTCTATATTCTCTGATCAGCGGATGCTCGACGTCGAAGACGCTTTCGGATAAAGACTCGCTTCGCCGGACGTATTTGACATCGAAAATGGGCTCGATGCCGCTCGTTACCCCGGCCATTGCGGCAATGCTTCCCGTGGGAGGAATCGTAAGAAGCGTCACGTTGCGGAGCCCGTTCTTTTCTATCTTTTCGATGAGCCGGGGAGGAAAATCCTTGAAGAAGGGATTCTCCAGATGGCGCCTAACCTCGAAGACCGGGAAAGGACCTTTTATGAAAGCGATGTTTGCGGACTCGTCGTAAGCCCAGAACTTGATCTTCTCCACCGTCTTTTCGGCAAACTCGATTCCCTCGTCGCTGTCGTATCTCAGATTGAGCTTGCAGAGCATGTCGGCTAGTCCCATAACGCCCAGACCGATCCGTCTGCCTCTGAGAGCCGCCTCCTCTTGTCCACCAAGAGGGTGGTGCCCCTCATTCCAGGCGAGCACGTTGTCTAGGAAACGAACGGCGTACCGAGTTGCATTGTCCAGCGCAGCGGTGTCCAGATTTGCATTCTGGGCGTGAGGGTCGTTGACGAAAGCGGCTAGGTTGATGCTTCCGATGCAGCAATCACCGTAGGGCTCCAGAGGCTCCTCGGCGCAATTGTGCACTCTAAAACCGTTCGCCCA
>JACPFE010000597.1 GCA_016183145.1 Deltaproteobacteria bacterium
AACGGCTGCGTGAGCTTGGGTATGTCGAAGGGAAAAACATTTTCATTGAGTACCGATACGCAGAAGGAAAACTCGAACGGCTGCCTGATCTTGCAGCCGAGCTGGTCCGTCTCAAAGTTGACGTCATCGTCGCCACCGGCCCGGCTATTTTAGCTGCTAAGAAGGCGAGCCCGACAATCCCCATCGTATTCGCCGCTGCGGGCGATCCAGTAGGAAGTGGGCTCGTTTCCAGCCTGGCGCGACCAGGCGGAAATATCACCGGACTTTCCAGCATTGCGCAAGATTTAGATGGCAAGCGGTTGGAACTGGTCAAGGAAGCCTTCCCCAAGATTGCCCGAGTGGCCTTCCTCTGGGAACCGGGTGGATCGAGGGGAAACCCGGCCCTCACAGACATGGAGGCTGCGGCCAAGGCGTTGGGACTCAAACTTCAATCGCTTGAGGTGCGAGGCCTTGACGATTTTGAGAGCGCATTCGCGCGAGCGAAAAAGGAAGGCGCCCAGGCGCTCATTACGACCCCAACTGGAGTTATCAATACTCAGCAACGCCGAGTGTTGGACTTCGCGGCAAAGAACCGGTTGCCGGCGATGTACCCAACCAGTGAGTTTGTTGAGGCCGGCGGCTTGATGAGCTACGGGCCAAACTATACGGACTTATTCCGGCGCGCCGCTGACTTTGTGGACAAAATCTTGAAAGGCACAAAGCCCGCCGACATTCCCGTCGAGCAGCCGATGAAGTTCGAGTTCATTGTCAATCTGAAAGCAGCGAAGCAGATCGGGGTGACGATCCCGCCCAACGTGTTGGTCAGAGCAGACAGAGTAATCCGATGATCGAACAATCCAAAATCCAAAAGCGGCCCCGCGGACAAAAATCCAAAATCGGAACGCGGGCGGATAAGGTGATCCGGTGAAAGGTGAAGGGGTAATTTAGTTTTTGTTCTTTGCACCCCCATCTCAATCTTCCCCCGTCAAAGGGGGAAGCGGTCGGATCAGGGCGAGGGGGACGGTCGATAAGGGTCGATAAGGGGTCAGAGTGATTTTTTGGCACAATCTCGAAAAGGGCCTTGAGTCCCATTACAGCAACCGGTTACGAGTTCACTCGCCGCTTGGTCACCGTCTTTTTATGCGTGCCCACAGGAACACGCTGAAGTTTTAGTTTTCGGACGAGGGCGTCAGCCTTGGCACCGGGTCCCGGTGAAAGCTCGGCCAACGACTTTCCTTTAGTCTTCTCATAGTTTCGTTTGCGCACGGCATGAATCCAGCTTAACGACTCGCTTTCCCATTTTTTACTCATAGACCACCTCCTCGGGAGAAACGATTTCGATCAGCGGATGACCCAGTCGAATGTTCACCGAATGAACGAGTCGTTTTCTCCTTAGATTGACCAAATGCCTAAAATTCCATGAAACCAGCGCTTCACTCCCGGCAAGAGTAGCGATCGCACTTGGAAAAAAGCTGGGTCATTTCTCTGCGGCCCGCAGGTTCCGTATCAAACATAGCGCCTAGAACCGAAGTGTCGAGGTAAAGTTTCACCGTTGATGCTATCCTATGCGAGATCAATCCTTCTGGCAAATCGTGACCGCGTCATAGAATGGGCTGGCGCTTTGCGAGCGGGTACGCCCGGGAAAATTAAGCCGCAAATAGCACAAGGCCACCACGCAAACTGCGCTTCTAAGCCTTGAACGGTCTATTGGGGGCCTGTATGTTTCGGTGCAGTAAGTGCATAGGCGCGACGAACGATTGACTTGGACATGGACCGTCCGCTAAACGTCAAGTTGGCGCCGCGGCTGGAAATCGTTGCGAATAAAAACCTGTCAAGAACCATTTAGTCGCTTCAAGACTGCTGACTCGGGTGTGTTACGCGAACCGACCCATTACGGAGGAAAAATGAACAGAAGAACCGCCATCCGGCGAATGGCAACTTTTTTTCTGACTACTGCTTCTCTCGCTCAGGCCCAGCAGCCGAAGAAGGTCCCTCGGATAGGATATCTATCGGCGTTCGATCCAGCTCGTGAGTCCACCCGTTCCGAGGCAATTCGGCTGGCTCTGCGCGAGCTTGGCTACATAGAAGGACAGAACATCGCCATCGAGTACCGATATGCGGAGGGGAAGCTCGATCGGTACCCTGAGCTTGCCGCCGAGCTGGTGCGTCTCAAGGTCGATATCATCGTGGTAGCAGGAGGGACCGCGACGACCCTGGCGGCCAAGAATGCGACCACGACGATTTCCATCGTTATGGTGGGCCTTGGGTCCGATCCTGTCGAGGCAGGTCTGGTTGACAGCCTTGCCCGTCCCGGCGGCAACGTCACCGGCCTTACTCTCCTTTCCAGAGAGCTAGGCGGTAAGCGGCTGGAGCTGTTCAAAGAAGCCGTTCCCAAAGTTGCTCGTGTCGCGGTTCTCTACGATCCGACCGTTCGGGACAGTGTACTCGATGTGAAAGAGGTTCTTCCAGTCGCGGCGCGTGCGCTGGGGTTGACTATCCAGTCTTGGGAGGTACGAGATGCGGACGGTTTCGAGAGGGTATTCGCCGCGTTAAACAAGGAGCGCCCGGACGGACTCTACGTGCCCGCGGGCGCGCTAATGCGTGCTAACGGAAAACGGATCGCGGCCTTTGCGTTAAAGAGCCGGTTGCCGTCGATTTACGCCATAAGAGCAGCTGTAGATGAAGGTGGACTCATGTTTTACGGGGCGGACGTCGCGGACAGCTACCGGCGCGTAGCCACCTACGTGGACAGGATATTGAAAGGAGCCAAGCCCGCCGATCTTCCGGTGGAGCAGCCGACGAAGTTCGAGCTGGTGATCAATCTGAAGACCGCGAAGCAGATCGGCGTGACGATTCCGCAGTCAGTGCTCTATAAGGCGGACAAGGTGATCAAGTGATTTTGGATTTGCTACTAAAGATTTTAGCATGAGGTGATTACCGAACGAGTTTCCCGCTTTCCCAATGGGTAAATGTTATGTCTCAAGACCTGCGTAGCTTCATCGAAAAAGTC
>JACPFE010000598.1 GCA_016183145.1 Deltaproteobacteria bacterium
CGTCACCCGTTACATTCCCTACGGCATTCGATACACCCATGCCGGCCTCTTGCAACTGCACCGCGAATTGGAAGAGGCCGCCTATGCCTCCGGCGCGTCCTGGGCGAACGCCATGCGGCGCGTCACCTTGCCGCTGTTGACCCCGTCGTTCTTGGGCGGGTGGGTCTTTGTGTTTCTGCTCTCGGCTAAAGAGCTTTCCATGTCGATTCTGCTCGCGAGCCCGCGTACCCAGGTAGTCTCCGTCGCCGTCTACGAGCTTTGGGAGAACGGTCAGGTCGGCGAGCTGGCGGCCTTCGGCGTCATCTGGACGACCATTCTTGTTTCGGTCTCGGTGGCATACTATCTTTTTGCCCGCCGCTACGGCGTGCAGCAGCAATGAACGGTCATGCCGTTTAATGCGCGGGGTAGTTCATGCCGGCGATATGAATCCGTTCATGTGCCTCGTACCCGGCGCCCAAGCAGGGGATGCCGTGGTCGTAACGCGCACAGCTTGAGATGACTAAAGCATTGTGGCGTCTTCTCTGGATCGGGTGGGTCTTGGTAATCGGCGCAGTAACGCTCCTCCCCTGGAGTAACTACGTTGGACATTCTCATTGGCCCTGGGTCCGCTGGTTTCCCTTTCGGACCGGGAAAATGAGCCAAGATTTCTTCATGGATTTCTTCGCCAACGTTCTCCTGTTCACGCCGTTTGGATACTTGCAGCTACGGGCCGGACTCAATTTACTTCGACGGGAAATGTTGAGCACCGTGGTAGCCGCCCTGGCGCTATCTCTCGGGATCGAATTCGCGCAGGTCTACACGCACAATCGATTCCCTTCAACCGCCGACGTTTTAAGCAACGTCATGGGAGCAATGCTCGGAGGGTTTGTCTATCGTCTCAAGCTTTTCTAGCTCGCGCCGCTTCGTCGAGCTGAACGAAGGAAACACTTTCAGGCCGGCTGCAACCTTCCCCGCGTGATCCGGAGGCTGCGGCGACCCTTCGACTCGAGCCCCGGCCTCGGCTCGGCCGGGAGCCGAGGATGGAATACATGCCACTAATGAGAGACGCCGCCGGTAATCTGACTGGCGGTGTCCACCCAATCGAGATCCGTTGTGACGCCCAAAAAGAAGCGGCGGAAGGTATCATCGACGAGGCGTCGCGCCTCTTTGCCCCGGGAAGCATGGATTATGTCGAGCGCCCGCTGATAGTCCTCGAAGCGGAGCGGATCCGTTTCCGCGCGCTCGAATTCCCCCAACAGCCGATCCAGCGCCTTGTCGAGAATTTCCATGTTGCTGCGGTTGCGCACGTAGCCGCAGGCGGCGACGAAACCTAACAAGAAGGGATCGCCGCTGGTCATCAGGAAACGTTGGTTAGGATTCGCGTCATAAGACTGGGCGATCTTCGCGTGCACCTCGCCGCTGATGCGCTTTAGAATCCTCATGATGTCAGAGATATCGCCGATGTTGTCCAGATACGGTTGATTCTCATCCAGGAAACGCTCGGTTTCGAACGCCTTGGTCACATGGGCGTTGTTCGTGATGAACGCTTGGGTCGCCAGCACGATGTCCGACGCGAGAAATTTGTCCTTGGGCCGCTGTTCTCCCGGCAACCTGCCGAGGTCCTCCCAAATAGGAATTCCTTCGCTTTTCAAATGTTCGATCAGCGGCTTTTTCATAATCTCCAATTGGACCCGCAGGCTCATGCGCCGCTGGCTCGAATTGAAGGTGACCATGTAGTGCAGCAACCCCGCGAGGCTGATCGCGTAAAAGATTTCGTAGCGGATCACCCGCTCCAGCAGCTTTTCCGTGGCGGATGGCGGATCTCCCAACCGGTTTACGGACGCGGCGAAGAATTTCCACGCCTCTTCGGGGATCAGACCATCCTGCACGAGCTGTTCCCGGCGCCAAACCAACAAAATCGCGATCAGAAAGCAGTATAACCTCTGCAGGCCGTCGATGATTGAAAACCTCAGGTCCGGCGCGGCAAGGGAGCGCACCCCGCCCGACCAACTGAGCGCCGCGATCTTACTCTCGGGCATCGCCGCGCCGTCGATGAAGTCCCGTATGAGCCTTCGATAGATCGGGTCGGTCACATGATCGAAAGGCGGGCGCTGAAAGAAGTTGTCGTCCACCGACAGCCGTTGGATATAAACGGCCAGCGATTCCTGCACGTGGCCGATCTTGCCTGCCGTCTTGGGGTCTTCGATTTCGGGTCCCACTATGGCTATGGGGCCGGGCGGTGAGCCGGCGGTTGCGAATCCGGCGCTCTGAAGCTCCTGCACGAGACCGACGATCGCATCATGGAGTTTTCGCGAACGCTCGAAGCGGGTCGGTTTCTTAGCCCGCCCTCCTTGCCGTTTTCTGAGAGTGCGAAGCTCGCGCGCCAGGGTTCCGGTGTCTGTCCCAACGTCGGGTGTATCAGCTCCCCGCGCGATAAACTCGTTGGCGCCTTCGGTGCCGTCCTGGTAATTAGTCATTTCCACTTCCTTTCTTGACCCAACGGGTCACTGAGTTACGATAAAGGGCTCTTCCGGGATTACTGTGAAAGAGTATTCACCACAGAGACACGGAGTTCGCAGAGTTCGGAGTATTTTTTAATCCAAAAACTCTTTTCTCCGCGGTCTCAGCGCCTCCGCGGTGCAATCTCCGAGTCCTTGCACAGAAATAGCGTTGGCCAGGTTCGCCACACACAAGCCTGAATACCCCGATAAAGTCATTGTGCTCATCCTATGGAATGCTATTTTTCTTCCAGGGAATTGAAGCCGCGTGCTCGGCGAACAAGTCTGCGGAACGTTTTCACAGCACGCGAATGTGCGGTTCTGAAGGTTAACGTCGTTTCCCAAGGCCCTTGTCATCGAACCTCGTAATGAAACTCTTACGCGCAGGACGAAACAGAAGAAAATTATCAGGTGGTCAGAGAGAATCCGTTGCGGGACGGGTTGAGTAAGCCGGTGTAGAATCTTTGAAACCCTCGATTCAAACCACCCGTTGAACGCCAATATACACCTTACGTTTTCGAGAAACAATAAAAAAGTCGATTAAAAAAAAATTTCGGCGGAGATGCGGAATCCTTACGCGCCGATTTGCTGGCGTACGAGCGGTCGAGCTTGGTCGCGCTCGGTGCGTCGTTAGACCGAGAGCTCCGGTCGATCCGGGGCCGGAATCGGTTTTCGTTTTGCCGTCCAGCCAAAGATGGCCAAGCCGGCGACGATGCCACCGAGGCTTACCTGTTTGGTAAGCTCGTCGGCGAGAAAGATGCTCAGCACGCACAGCGCCACGGGGGCGACGCTCAGGGCAATCGCGCCGGGGATACCCAGCGGCACTCGGTAAGGACGGGGCATATCCGGCTGCCTGACGCGCAGCCAGACTAGCGCGGCGAATTCGATAATGAGCGCGAGCGCGTAAAGAAACATATCGACCTGGATCAGATCCTTGAATGAAAACGGAATCAGGCAGGCGACGCCGGCGCTGTTGACGATGATCGCGATCCACGGCGTGGCGTGGCGTTGATGCAGCCTTGCGAAACATCCCGGCAGGGTCCCGCGCTGCGCCATGGCATAGGGGACACGCGCTGAGGTGCAGAGCAAAGCATTGAGCAATCCCATGGCGCTTACCAGCCCTGCAATCGTCAACCAGGTGCCCAGCCAATTGCCGCCGGCCTGCGCCGCGACTTTAGGAAAATAACCTTCCTTCCAGTTGGCCCACTCCGTATCGATGCTCACGCCGACCAGCACCGGCAAAAGATAGGCGAGGGTAACGAGCAGGACGGAAATGGCCATGGCGCGCGGGTAGGTCCGGTTTGGCTTGTCCACTTCCCCCGCGCAGCAGCCGGCGTTGTCCCAGCCGCTGGTATTCCACAAAACCACGCTCAAGAGCAGCGCCCAATCCACGGTTGGCGGCTGCGCTAGCCATGGGCTCGGACGAATCTGAGCGCCGCCTAAAATAACCATCACGGCAAAAGGCGCCAGGACGAATAGCATGAATAGGATGGACGCCGCGCCGACTAGACGAATGCCGCGAATGTTCAGCCAGCTTATGGACGCGGTCATGGCGGCGCCGATGAGCCAGCGTTCGGTAAGTCCCATGTCGCCACGAAGATAAGCGAGATAATCGACGAACATCACGGGGTAGAGCGCGTTGTCGGCAAAACTGCACAGCCAACTGAGCCAGCCTTCGAGAAAACCCCAGAATCTGCCGAAAGCTTTTTCCACCCAGACCACATAACCGCCGTCCTCCGGCATCGCCGCCGAAAGCTCTGCCGTCATCAGAGCGGTTGGAAAGCTCCAGAGCCAGGGCAAAATCAAGATCGCGGCGATCGTGATGAGAGGTCCCGCCGAGCCGACGGCGTCCTCGAGGCCGAAGGCTCCGCCGGCAACGCAGAAAAACGTCAGCGCGACGAGGCTCGTGCAGTTCAAAGCGCGGCGGGGCTGCGGAACTAAAGATTCGTTCCTGGTCGAAGTCGGTACCGGCATTTTGATCAAGCGAGCGGCGTTGATCCTTCGACTCAAGCCCCGGCCTTGGCCGGGGCCTCTTGCTCAGGATTCCGCCCCACGGGCGGACTGGAAGGTGTCACGGGCTTGCCCTTGGGGCTCCACCGCCGCGCATCGATTTGCCGGCGAGAATATAGAGGGAAGACCTTTGTTGTCAATCGAAAGTTGGCACGACACTCCAGAATCTTGGGATGGGGTAGGATCGCAGAAGCTCCCGAGTCCCGAGTTCAGTATTTTCTTTTCATTTTTTCTTTGATCTGTGTATAGTCTGCTGCTGCGCTTCACTTTGTTTCAGCAGGTTCAATCTTGCGCCGGGAAGAATTACGCGTTCTCTTAATCGTTTGCCTGGGAACCTTTTTCCACATTCAGAGCGTTGGCAGCATCAGCATATCGCTCTCGGCTATTCAACAGGAATTTGGCGCGAGCTTGGCCGCCGTCCAATGGATCGGCTTGATGGGAGCGATCATGCTCTCAAGCCTGTCACTTTGCTTTGGCAGGGCGGGTGACCTCATCGGGCGAAAGTTGATTTTCAAGATAGGGCTTACTCTGTACACGGCAGGCGCGGGTCTAGCGGCCATTTCCGATTCGTTCCCGCAATTGCTTGCGTTTCGGTTCACCATGGCGCTCGGCTTAGCCATGGCGGCGCCACTGTCCGCGGCTATCATCGCCTCCGTCCATGGCAGCGAGAGTAGAGGTCAGGCTCTGGGTTGGCTGGCGGCCTCCATCGCGTTGGGCAGGACCACGGGACCAACAATCGGCGGTTTCATTCTTCATCTTTGGGGATGGCGAGCGGTGTTCTTTGCCAATTGCATTTTTGGGATTGCCACCTGCCTGATTTTGTTTTTGATTCTTAAAGGAAAGGAAGAACGCCGTAAGGGTTCGTTCGATTTCTTGGGTGTTTTTTCTCTGGTCATCGGGTTTCCTTCGTTACTCATCGCTCTTAGCCTCGGGCCGCGCTTGGGCTGGAATGCCTCGGAGATTATGCTCTGGCTTGGCTTGGCCGCAGCCGGAATAGTGAGCTTCTTATGGAGGGAGTTACATGCAAAAGCACCTTTGATGAACCTTTTCTATTTGAAGAGCATCCCTCTGGTAAGATCCATGCTGTCGTTGGTTCTTTCGACGCTGGCGTTCTACCCGGTTTCGATCTTTGGGCCTCTTTACTTGCTCAACGTCATTCAGGCTTCTCCACTTTCGTCCGGTCTGGCCATGGCAGCACTTCCCCTGTGCACCACCTTGCTCTCCCCAATAAGCGGCCGGCTAGCGGATCGGGTGAATCCCCGGTGGGTGGCTATACTCGGATTGTGCATCATTCTTTTGGGCGTGTTCTTCTACGCGCGACTCGGTGAGGGCTCGAATCTTATTTGGATCGTTATTGTTCTATCGATTTTGGGGGCCGGCATCGGCCTCTTTGTCCCCGCCAATGAAAAGGCGGCCTTTGCGACGGTTCCAAGCCGTGATTACGGAATGCTTTCCGCCATGCTCACCGCCTTTGGCACGGGGTCGGGCGCGTTGGGCACAACTGTCGCGGTGGCGCTTACAGAGGTCGCAAGGAAAGGTCGGATCAGCGGCGATGCCGCGGGTTTTGCCTATGACCAGCAATTTGCGTTCTCTTTACTCCTGCCGCTGGCCGCTTTGGCCGTTCTTGTTACCATAGTGGGGAAACGCCAGTAGACGCTTGCGCTGTTGTGATTGCAGGGACCTTGTCCGTTGCGGCAGGGAAAATTCCTTTGTCGCAGCGGCACAAAGCTGGTAGACTCCCGCCAACGTTATCGGTCTTTCCCTCGGTGACCTTTATCATGACTACGGCGGGACGAGCGAAGAAACGGTCGATTCAGCAGATTAAGGATAAGGTCCTTGACCGGGTGTGGGACGCCGAGGCTTCAGATCTCACCCGCTTCACACGATTCTTCCATTCGCTGATCAAAATCGTGCTCATGGTCGCCCGCGACTTCATCGAGAAATTGGTGAATCTCGAGGCCATGGCGTTGGCTTTTAAGACGCTGCTTTCCCTGGCGCCGCTGCTGGCGGTGGTTTTCGCCATCCTCAAAGGCTTCGGCGTGCACAATCGCATGGAACCGGCGCTCGCCGAAGCGCTGGCTCCGCTCGGAGAAAAGGGCCAGGAGATTACCGCGCATCTGATCGGCTTCGTCGATCGGATGCGGGTCGGCGCGCTGGGGAGCGTCGGCCTGGTGACCCTTTTCATCACGGTGCTCTCGCTGATGGGAACCATCGAAGAGTCGTTCAATCATATTTGGCGCGTCAAGTCTCCGCGCAAGCTGACGCGCAAGTTCAGCGACTATTTAAGCGTCATTCTCGTCGGTCCAGTGCTGGTCTTTGCCGCGGTGACGATCACGGCGACGCTGCAGAGCAACGCCTTCGTGCAGAGGCTGATGTCCCTGGAGCCGTTCGGAACCGTGATTCTCACGCTGCTCAAGCTCGTGCCCTACGTCACGCTGTGGGGTGCGTTTACCTTCGTTTACGTCTTCGTGCCGAACACCCGGGTAAAGCTCAAGGCTGCGCTCGTCGGCGGTCTGGTGGCGGCCATTCTGTGGCAAACGGTCGGCTGGGGATTCGCGGCCTTCGTCGCGTCCTCGACGCGCTATTACGCCATCTACTCGAGCTTCGCCATCCTCCTGCTCTTTTTGCTCTGGCTGCACATCGGCTGGGTCATCGTGCTGTTGGGAGCGCAAGTAGCCTATGCTTACCAACATCTCCATTTGTACCAGGAGGATCGAGAAGAGCTGGCCCGCAGTCCCGCGGGCCGCGAGCAACTGGCGCTTCATATGATGTTTCTGGTTGGCCGCAACTTTTATCACGGCCTTGACCCCATGAGCGTTTCGGAGTTGGCCAATGAACTTAGCCTCCCCGCCGGTCTGGTCAACGATTTTATGGAGTTGTTTCAGCGCGCCCGGCTGGTGTTGCCGTTGGCGGATGAGGAAACGTTTGTTCTAGGGCGCGATCCCGAAACCATCGGCATCAAAGAGATCCTCGATTGCGTGAGGAATGCCGGGAAAATTCAAAAGAGCCCGGGGAAACGAACCAAGGAAGAACAGAGCATCGACGAGATACTAACGGAAGCTGACCAATCGGTGACGGAAGTTCTGGAGGGTAAAAATCTCCAGAGCTTGATTCTCAGCCAGAGCCCGCCGCCGCGGCGCTAGTGTGGCGAAATTACACAAACCTCACTTCGAAGGCGAGAGGTTTTAATTTCCGCCGGCTCGAAGCCGACAAGAAACATTCCCTCTCCACCACGTTTTCGTGGGGGAGAGGGTCAGGGTGAGGGGGGTCTGATGGGCGAGAGGGCGTCTCAGTTCGGACCCTCACCCCTCCCTCTCCCATCGGAATGGGCGAGGGCCTGTCCTGGAACAAGGGGACAGGCAACTTTTTCGAAGACGAAAAAGTAGCCAGTCCCCAGGTGGCTTCCACTTTCGCGAGGGGGTCGGGAGTCTTGACTTCAAAGACTCCCGACCCCTTTCCGCGCTAGCGCCGAAACTTCTGCTTGAGTAGGGAGTCTAAATTTTTTTCCAAAAAGCGGCCCATCCCTTTCTGGGCGAGCTTCTCGGTGTCGAGATTCACGGTCGGATTGGCGACGGGACCGGTGATCTTCAATGGGACAACCACTCGGTTTCGGCTGTCTTTGAAAAAAGCCGCAACCTTCGCCCCGCGCGACCGGGCCGAGGCCTGGGCCGAAAGAACGGTTTCAACCGCCAAGTTCAGCGCCTGCTCGTCCAGCGTCATGGTGCCGGCTCCGTCGGCCTCCATCTGCGGGTTAACCATATGTATTCGCTTAAATTTAGCTAACCCGTCGGCAACGGTGAAATCCGTTTCCAGAGTTTTAAACGTCGTGGCTTCGCGGCCTTGTTCTTTCGACAGGCCGATCATGCCGGTCACCTGCTGGGCTTTTTTGATTAGGTCGGCGTTGGTCAGCGCGCCGTCGCTGACGGCTACTTTCCCGTTGCCTTGCAAGCGCCGGGTCATCGAACCGCCGCCCATGGGTAGCTGAATGAAAACCTCGCCCTTTAGCTTGCCTTTGAGCGCGCGTTTGCCTGCCACTTTTACGTCCTTGAACAGCCCCCGCACCTCGGCGACCGGGCTGCTGGAAGGGCCGGCGAGTTTGATGCGCAGTCCCATCATCCCGGCAACTTCCATGTCGCGCGGCGTTAAGTCGAAGGCCGAAAGTACTTGCCACACCGACTTGGCGTCGACGGCATCGCTGGCGACGCTTAAATCGAGCCGCGGCGCCGTCGAGACATGAGTCACGCTTCCTGCCACAGGAAGATTGAGATCCTGGATCTTCAGATGATTCTCCTTGAGCTTGAGAGTCGCCTGCTCTTCCTGATAACTCAGCAGCCCCTCGAGGGATACCGTTTTCAGGCCCGGGTAGCGAAACGATGCCCGATACGGAAAAGGCTGGCCGCCCGCGAAGTTTTCCAAGGAGAGATCGATGCCGTTGATGCTCACCGGTCTTTGTCCCTTGGTCCCGAGGTTCAACTGACCTTCTTTTATGCTCATGCGGTTCGGCAGCACGAGTGGAAGCGCGGCGGGATCTTGGGACTTGGCGGTCGAGGTTTTATGCTCGCGCTCCGGTTTCTTCGCCAATGGGAATTTCTTGTCCGCCAGGTCGGCGTAGTTGAAAGCGCCGTCCGGTTGCCTGAGCAGATTGATGACCGGCTTTTCGAGGACGAACTGGGTGACTTCAAATCGGCCGAGAATCAACGGCCAAAATTTAAGCCGCAACTGGACTCGTTCCGCGGCGAAAAAGGTATTGTCCGGGGATGCCGGGCCGTCCGAAACTCTCAAATTGGAGAGTCGAATCGATGGAGCGGGAACGAGCGCGAGCCGCACTTCGGCCACGTCCACGCGCCGATGCAGCGTTTCTTCGATGAACGGGAGGTAAGTGCTTTTGAAAATTCCGAGGTCGACGAAGGCCGGGACGATGAGGATGATTGCAGCTAAGAGACCGATGACGCTGACACCGATCCATGCGGCTTTCTTCATCGCCCAACTCCGAGGCGTGACCCGCGCGGCGCTGCCGGCCTTGGCGATGTCAACTTGCCAGTCATTTGACACTCAGAGTATACGCCAACGGTAGCGGATTCAACGACGCGCGCGCGATAAAATGACTGGTAGTGGTTCAGTTTCGTGAAAATTTGTAGGGGCAACCCTATGTGGTTGCCCGTTCGGAGGGCAGGCACGTATCAGCCAAGCAATCTGGGGCTGATCCGTCCTGCGGCGGAGGCCTGCCCCTACATCGATGCTACCAAATACCCTATAGAGTGGCGACGGTAAGAAGGATTTGTTAGCATACCCACCCTTGAAGGGTTACGACCGCTTTGGATCTCGCACTGGAAATTCTGCCGCAGGTGCTTGTCGACGGTCTCGTCCTGGGCTTCATGTATGCGTTGATCGCCCTGGGCTACACGATGGTCTACGGCGTCCTGGAGTTTATCAACTTCGCGCACAGCGAGATTTTCGTCCTCGGCGCTTTTGTCGGCGTGGAAATCCTGCTCATGCTCCAAAGCGCCGGGCTGCTGGCCGCGGTTCACCCGGCGGCGGTGCTATTACTCATAATCCTTGCGGCCATGGTCATCAGCGGGCTCGCCGCCATGGCGCTGGAACGGGTCGCCTACCGGCCGCTCCATGGCAGCCCCAGGCTCGTCGCGTTGATCTCGGCCATCGGCGCGTCGTTCCTCCTCCAAGACGGGCTGCGGCTGTTTGAAAGCCTCTGGCGTAACACTTTCTATCTGAACTATCCGACGCTGGAGCTTCTCGACCGGACCATGCCCCTGGCGGCGAACGTCGTCGTGCCGGTGAAGTCGATCCTGGTCGTGGTGACCGCGCTCGTCATGCTCTGGGGTCTCAACCTGTTCGTCAACCACACCCGCATCGGCGCTGCGATCCGCGCCGTGGCCCAGGACCCCGACACCGCCTCGCTGATGGGTGTGCCGGTGAACCGGGTGATCGCGACGACCTTTTTCGTCGGCGGCGCGATGGGAGGCTTGGCCGGCGTTCTGTTCGGTCTTCATTACAGCCTGGTCAATCCTTACAGCGGGTTTTTCCCCGGTCTCAAAGCTTTTACGGCGGCGGTGCTCGGCGGCATTGGCAACATCCCGGGCGCGATGCTCGGCGGCATGGTGCTCGGCATGTTGGAAGCGCTGGCCGCGTCGTACCTGTCGCTCGCCACCGATGGCGCCTTCGGCGCCGAGTACAAGGATGTTTTCGCCTTCGCCGTGTTGATCCTCATTCTGATTTTTCGCCCCAAAGGGTTGCTCGGCGAAAAGGTCCGGGAGGACCGCGCGTGACTCGTTCCTTGGCTCCCATCGGGTTGCTCGGATATATTTTTGGCAGCTTCCTGCTGGCGATTCTTTACCCTCAATCGGTGTTGGCGTTTTTGCTCTTTGAAGCATCGTTGCTGTTGCTCTACTACATACCGGCCCACGCCAAGGTAAAGTCTACTTTGGCAGCCCTGGTGCTGATCGTGTTGATGCCGTTGTTGGGCACTATCAACGGCTACTATCTGGAAGTGGCGATTCAAATCGGCATTTACGCCGCGCTGGCGCTGGGCTTGAATATAGTCGTCGGCTTCGTCGGCCTGCTCAATTTGGGATTCGTCGCCTTCTACGCCATCGGCGCCTACCTCTGGGCGATCTTCGGATCGCCCCAGGCCAACGAGTTTATCGCCGGCGGCGTATTTCCGCTTGCGCCTTACTGGTTTTTTATTTTCCTCTTGTTGAGCATCGGCGTCGGCGCGCTCACGGGGCTCGTGCTCGGACTGCCGGTGCTGCGACTGCGCGGGGATTATCTCGCGGTTGTTACCTTGGGTTTTGCCGAGGTGGTGCGCGCCCTGGTCAATAATCTCGACAAGCCCGTCAATCTCACCAACGGTCCGAGAGGCATCAGTCCCATCGTCAAGCCGCCGCTGTTTTTTCGCCCGGTGCTGGAATTCTTCGGCCTTGAGATCACCGACGCCAAGCTTTATCCGCTCTATTTTTACTTCCTCGTGCTCCTCGTGGTCTGCGTCATTATTTTGGTGACGCGCCGGCTGGAAAGCTCGCGCATCGGCCGGGCCTGGAAAGCGATCCGGGAGGATGAGATCGCCGCGGCGGCAATGGGAGTCCCGGTGGTGCGCATGAAGCTCTTGGGCTTCGCCGTCGGCGCCTCCTTTGCTTCCGCCGTGGGCGTGCTGTTCGCCGCCAAGCAGGTGTTCATCAATCCCGAGAGCTTCACCTTCATGGAATCCATCGGCGTGCTCGCCATGGTGATTCTGGGCGGCATGGGGTCGATCCCCGGCGCGATTCTCGGCGCTACCGGCGTGACGATCCTCAATTTGCAATTGCTCAAGGGGCTCTCGCTCTGGCTCAACGGGCTGCGCCAGTCGGGAGCAGTGCTTACGCTTCCTCTGCTCGGCAGCTATTCCTTGAGCCAAATACCGGTGCAGTTCGAGCCGGCGAAGTACGAGCGCATGGTGTTCGGTTTGATTTTGATTCTCATGATGATCTTCCGCCCCCAGGGAATTTTGCCGCCGAAGCAGGAGCGAAAGCGATAGTTTAGCAGGGAAGAAAATTCGAAGCCCGAAATTCGAAGCAAATTCAAATGATCAAAAAGCGGAAAGTTCTAAACTGGCCCGTTTCGGATTTCGATATTCGGATTTCGAAATTTTTTGGCGGTATCGCAGCGCGAGAAATTTTCTCCAGGTAGCTCGCGTAAGAATTGGCGCGTAGGAGCTAAAGATGGCTTTGCTCGAATTGCGGGGTGTCTCCAAACGGTTCGGCGGTCTGCAAGCGTTGGCGCGGGTGGACATCGAACTGGAGGATGGGGTCATTGCCTCGCTCATCGGCCCTAACGGCGCGGGGAAGACCACGCTGTTCAATACGCTTACGGGTCTCTACCAACCCGACGAAGGGGAGATCCGCTTTCAGAACCGTTCGCTCATTGGCTTGAAACCGGAGCAGATCACCGGCGCCGGCATCAGCCGGACCTTTCAGAACATCCGCCTTTTTTCCCACATGACCGTGCTCGACAATGTGCTCGTCGGCATGCATTCGCGGTTGGACACCAAGCTCTGGCAGATTTTTCTATCCACCCAGAAGTATCAGGCGCGTGAAAAAGCCGCGCAGCGTCGAGCGATCGAATTGATCGAGCTCGCCGGTCTTTCCGGGCGGGAAAACGAATGGGCGCATCAGCTCTCCTACGGCGAACAACGCCGGCTGGAAATCGCCCGGGCTCTGGCGGCGGCGCCGAAACTGTTGCTGCTCGATGAGCCGAGCGCGGGGATGAATACCAGCGAGGCGCAGTCGTTGATGGC
Source organism: Deltaproteobacteria bacterium (assembly GCA_016183145.1). Classification (GTDB taxonomy): domain Bacteria; phylum Desulfobacterota; class Binatia; order UBA9968; family UBA9968; genus JACPFE01. The sequence continues at coordinate 12,775 of JACPFE010000598.1, forward strand.
GCTCTTTAAAGAACTCATCGGACGGTATGTCCAAGCGATCCTGCTGATTGAGCACAACATGCGAGTCGTCATGGGCATTTCCGACCGGGTGCATGTCTTGGATTACGGCGAGAAGATCGCCGAAGGGCATCCCGACGAGGTGCGTCAAGATCCGCGAGTCATCGAAGCCTATCTGGGTCAGGGAGTATGGACGGCCCGTCGCCCGTAGGCCACGGCGCCCGAAGGGCTCTGAGGCCCGAAGGGGGCTTTGGGCCGTAGGACGGAACATGCTAAGGGTTAGCGACCTGCACGTCTATTATGACAGTATCCATGCGCTGAAGGGCGTCTCGTTCAGCGTCGAAAAAGGGGAGCTAGTGACGCTGCTCGGCGCCAACGGCGCGGGGAAAACGACGACGCTAAAAACCCTGTCGGGTTTGCTGCGGCCGCGCAGCGGCACGGCGGAGTTGGAAGGAGCCGCGCTGGAGAAAATCGCGCCCCATGAGATCGTGCGCCGCGGCGTCGCCCATGTGCCCGAGGGGAGAAAAGTCTTTCCGCGTTTTACGGTGCTGGAAAATCTTCAAATCGGCGGTTATAGCCGCGCCAAGGGCAGCCTGGGTCCGGAGCTTGAGTTTGTCTTCGAATTGTTTCCGCGCTTGAAAGAGCGCCAAA
>JACPFE010000579.1 GCA_016183145.1 Deltaproteobacteria bacterium
ATTCGCACAGCCGATTCTTTCCGATTCTGCGCCGCTGCAGGGTCTCGTGCAGGACATGTTGCAAGCGAGCCTCGATATTCATTGCATGCGAGATCTCACGCGCGGCGGTCTGGCCAGCGCACTGAACGAGATTGCGGCAGCGTCGCATGTGGGCTTTCGTATCTACGAGGATCGCATCCCCATCCAAAATGAGGTCAGAGGCGCCTGCGAGATTCTCGGTCTCGACCCGCTGCACGTTGCCAACGAAGGCAAGTTGATCGCCATTGTAAGCCCTGAGGCCGCCGAAAAAATCTTGGTAAGCATGCGGCAGAACGCGCATGGCCAGGAATCGGCGATGATCGGCGAGGTGGTCGCGGACCAACCCGGCAGGGTGTTTATGAAAACCATGGTCGGCGGCTTTCGCATTGTCGATATGCTGGCGGGCGAACAGTTGCCGAGGATCTGTTGATTGCAAAGGCTGCGATGGCTTAACGGAGTCGTTGCGCTGCGATTGCTTGACGCCATGTGGAGGCTCTTGCACAAGCCTCGGTTCAATGAATCCTCGCGGAAGCTATTTGGTCTTATCAACCCCTTTGATAAGAGCTTTCCTGGCTAATCAGCTCGAAACCTCTTTTAGCAAATCGGCCGCCTGATCATGTCAGGCGCAGGAAAAACTGCCGACCAGAAGGTTCGCATATGGGATCTTTTGGAAGGTCGTTTTTCTCATTGTTGAAAAAATTCCACCCGAAAGGCCACCTTTTTTTAGCGCATATCCCAATAATTCGCACACTTCTTGATTTGCATCCATCGACGGCGTGGCTGGCATAGGCCTTGCGCGATATTCCCATTGAATTTTCGCTGGCGAGAATGGCATTGAGCCGAGCCGCTCGGCTCCAATGGAGGGTTTGCCCAGCAATGGGAAGCAGACGACCACATGGACCAAACCGATGAGCCTCCGCTAAAAATCATTCGCGATAAAGAACGAGAGCTGGCGCAGCGGCTCAGGGATGCCGAGCTCAAGGCCAGAGAAAAATTGGCTGCTGCACGAGCGCGTGCCGCAGAGATCAAGATCGAGGCCGAACGCTCTGGGCAGGTTGACGCGGAGGAGTTTTTTCGTGAGGGGATCGCGCGCGTGGAGAAAGCGGCCGCGGCAATTGGCGAGGCTGCCAGCCGCGACGCCGAGCAGCTTCTGCGCATAGGGGAGAAGCAGCTCGATCGCGCAGCGCAGATCGTTGTCGGCTTTATTTTTCCCAAGTGAGCCGATCGTCGTATGCTTTTGCCGATGATGAAAATTCAAATTGTCGGTTCCAAGGAAAAGCTCGACGCGACTTTGCGAGCGATGCAACGTCTCGGGAGCGTACAAATCCAAGATGTCGCGGCACATGGGCAGGCGCAGGTTCTGCCGAAATTAAGCCTTGATGCGAACGCGCTTCAGCGGCGCGACCAGATCAATCCTTTGGTCGCTCGCCTCGGATCGTTCGCGGCAATTCTGCCGCCGGGTATCAAGGCTCCAGAGCTTTCCCGTGCGTATGAAGCGGTATCCTTGAAGTCCACCGAGGAACTCGTTGCGGAAGCGCAGCGAGTCGTTGGCGAGATCGGGCCCAAAAGCCAAGCGCTGGCGTTGCGCGGCGACGAGTTGCAAGCGGAGCAGGCTTCGCTCACCCGCTATCAAGCGACGCTGCGCAAAGTGGCGCCGCTTGCCGCCGAGATTCCTCGGCTTGCCGGATACGAAACCGCCGCCCTGCTCATCGAACGGCGTTCCGCCGCCGTGCTGGATCTGGTACGGCAAAAGCTCAGCGAAATAATTGGCGATAATTTCGAGCTCAGCGCGCGGCATGTCGATGAGCAAACGACCGCGGCGATAGTGGTTTTTCCAACAGAGCAGAGCGCCCGGGTCAACGCGTTGTTCGGGCGGGAAAACATTACCCCCCTCCGTCTGCCCCAAGAGCTGGCCGGCGCTTCATTGACGGACACGCTGGCGACGATGGCGCAGCGGCTTGCCGAGATTCCAAGGGATATTGCGCGCGTGGAAGATGAGTTGCGCCAATTAGCCGCGTCGTGGGGTTCGTCCGTGACGGTGTTGCGGGCGGCCCTGAGCGACCGCTCGGCCCAGATGGAGATTGTCGGGATGGCGGGAGGCACGCGCTACACTTTTGTCCTGGTTGGCTGGATGCCGCGCCGTGACCTGGGCGACCTAAAGGAAGCGCTCCAGCGGCAAGCCGGCCTCGAAGTGCTGGTCGGCGAGATTAAGGTTGGCAGAGAAGAAATGAAACAGGTCCCCGTCGCCCTCGCCAATCTGCCCCCGGTAAGGCCTTTCGAGTTTTTAGTCGCGTTGGTGGCGTTGCCTCGCTACGGTGCGCTCGACCCCACGCCGCTCATGGCATTGTTTATGCCGCTCTTCTTCGGTTTGATTCTCGGTGATATCGCTCACGGTCTCCTGCTGCTTCTCTGCGCCGTCGTCGTGCTCCGATTGTGCCGCAATCAGACTTACCGCAGGCTTGCTCAAGTCATGGTTCTCTGCGGTTTCTGGTCGCTACTATTCGGGTTCCTTTTCGGCGAGTTTCTGGGCGCCCTCGGCCGTCAGCTATTTGACCTAAAACCGCTATGGATGGAGAGGAGCGGCGCGACGATAAAATCCTTATTCGCTTTTGCCCTCGCTCTCGGCGCCGCCCATGTTCTCCTGGGATTTGCGCTGGGTATCTGGGAAGCGCTGCGCGTCAAGGCGCGCAAGGTGTTGAGTGAACGTCTCGGTAAGTTCATCGCCCTAATAGCCGTCTTTTGGCTGGTCGCAGTCGTGGCGGGGACGTTGCCGCGGGACCTGACGACACCGGGAATCGCAACCCTTATCGTCGGCATCGCGTTGCTCAGCATACCAATGGGCTGGTTGGGTGGCATTCTCGGTCCGATTGAGACCCTCGGGCTGATCAGCAATGTTCTTTCTTATTTGCGCTTGGCCGCCATCGGTTTGTCCTCGTTTTACTTGGCCGAGGTGGCCAACCGGCTCTACGGTGTCGCGACCAACGTCGCAGTCGGCGCCATTGTTGCGGGCCTTTTGCACGCGCTCAATCTGGCCATTGGCATTGTCAGCGCGACGATCCAGTCGTTACGTCTTCACTACGTGGAGTTTTTTAGCAAATTTTACGAGAGCGGCGGCGCACCTTTCAGGCCATTCAAGCAAAGCGGCGTATAGAAAGAGGAGGGAACATGGATATCAATACGGGTTTGTTGGCGATCGGCGCTGGGTTAGCGGTCGGCTTGGCAGCTCTGGCCACCGGTTGGGCGCAAGGACGGATCGGTTCCGCGGGAGCGGGCGCGCTCACGGAAAAGCCCGAGCTCTTCGGCTCGATACTCATTATGCTCGCGCTGCCGGAAACGCTCGTTATCTTGGGTTTCGCGGTGGCGGCAATGATCATTCTCCTGCTCAAAGCGGGCGGATAAAAAATCCTAACTCGCTTAGCGTAGCGGATCGAAGCGCGCAGGGATCACTATGGGGCTTATCGAAATCTTACAGGCGATGGAACAAAAGAGCGGATGGCAGATCGCGGACGTGGAAAGTGCTGCCGACCGGGAGAGTCGATCGATCATCGATAGGGCCGAGGAGGAAGCGAAGAGGATAAAGGAAAAGTACCGCGCGCGGGCCGAGGAAATGTTGCGGCCGGAACAACGCCGGCTTTTCGGCGCTGCGAAGCTAGCGGGTCAACAGCAACTAGCCGTAGCGCGTGAGACATGGCTCGATCAAGTGTTGGCCCGAGCCCAGCAGCAGCTAACGACCCTTCGTGATAGCGACGGCTATGCTAGGGGCTTTGCGCAGCTTGCCCGCGAGGCCATTACGGAAATTGGCCCTGCGGTCAACTTGGAAATCGCTCCGCGAGATGAGGAACTGATGCGCGGGATCATGGCCACGCTCGGCGTCGACGGAGAGATCGTTCCAACTCTTAACAGCTGCGGCGGAATGCGATTAACCAGCCTCGATGGATGTATCACCGTGGATAATACAGTTGAGGTAAGGTTGGAGAATGCGTGGAAAAAACTCAGGCAACGAGTGGCCGTGCTACTATCACCCTCCCCTTAATCCCCTCCCGTCAAGGGAGGGGAGACTTCTTAGGTTCCCTCTCCCCTTGCGGGAGAGGGTAAGGGTGAGGGGTAGGTAAATTGAGGAGATGTCGTGCCCGGCGACTACGGTTACGCCAACGCGCGCATCCGAGCCTTGAAAGCCTGCCTCTTGGATCGGCAGGCTTACGACTCGCTCATCGCCGCCGCCAGCGTCGAAGCGCTTATTCAAATGCTGGCGCGCACCGCGCATAAGCCCGACGTCGAGGCCGCGCTGTTGCGCTATGAGGGCGTTCCATGTTTGGCGGACGCATTGCGCCGAAACCTGGCGCGTACGATCGGTTCGATGCGGGGTTTTTTTGAGGGGCGAGCGCGCGAGCTCGTTGAACTGCTCGTTGCGCGCTGGGACTTGTTTAACTTGATTGCGATCTTACGCGGCCAGGCCCGTGGTGTCGCGGCAGCCGATATCCTCAGCGCGCTGGTGCCCGCGGGCACGCTTGCGGAAACGGAGCTTCGCGAACTGATCAAGCAGCCGACGATCCAGGCAACCAGCGAGTTGATGCTGACCTGGCGTCTGCCCTTTGCCGGAGCGTTGGCCGAAGCCCTGCGCCGGGCGCGAGGCGAGCTTGCCAGCGTGGAGACGCGGCTGCACGAGATCCGTTTTCGTGACGCCTTGTCGCGCCTGGGGCCGGAGCCGAACGACGAACTTGTGCGGGAGATGCTGGAGACCGAGATCGATGTGGCGAATCTAGCTCTGCTGATTCGTCTCTCGACGCTGAGGGGAGAAGTTGGACAAACAGCGGCAAGATCAAGCTCCGCTGATACAAGCAGGATGTTGATCGCCGGCGGCAGATTGCCGCTTCACTTACTCGCCGAGCTCACCGATGCGGCAAACGTTGAAACGATGGTTGGGCGACTGGCGGAAACTCCCTATGGGCGGGCGTTGCGCCGGCGCGTCGAACCGTACCGGCAGAGCGGGGATGCCACCGCGCTCGAGCGCGCCCTCGAAGAGCAGCTCGCGCTCAAGGGCATCGGCATGTTTCATCGGGATCCGCTCACCATTGGTATGGCGATCGGTTTCCTGTGGGCGAAAGCAACCGAGGCCGCTAACCTTCGCTTGATCGCCCAGGGAAAAGAGTTGGGTTGGCCGGTGGACGAAATACGAGAGCAGTTCTTCTGGTGGGGGGGAGAGTAGAGCCATGGCGAAGGTAGCGGTGATCTCACAGCCGGCACTGGCAGCGGGCTTCGCTTTAGCTGGGGTCGATGCCTATCCCGCGACCTCGGCAGCGGAAGCGAAAAAACTGCTTACAGCGCTCATGGGGGAATCGGAAGTGGGCATTGTCGCGGTTGACGCCGGCTATTTAGGCGCGTTCGATGAGGTCACCCGGCGCTGCGCGAGGGAGAGTCACAGGCCGGTGATCGTGGCGCTGCCCAGCGGCGTTCCGACCGCGGCAGGCGAGCGGCCGAGCGAGCAGATTGCTGAGATGATCCGGCGCGCGATCGGCTTCCGCATTAGCTTTAAGGAAGGTTAGGCGAATGGTGGCGGCGAACGAAAAAATAGGTCGGCTCTGTCGCATCGTAGGGCCGGTGGTTGTGGTGGAAGGGATGGGCGGCGCGCGCATTGGCGATGTGGCTCGCGTAGGGGAAAGCCGGCTCATCGCCGAAATCATTCGCCTGGAGGGTGATCAGGCGACGCTTCAGGTATACGAGGATACCGTCGGTTTGCGAGTTGGCGAGCCGGCAATCTCCACTGGGGAGCCGCTCATGGCGGAGTTGGGCCCGGGACTCTTAGCTGGGATCTTTGACGGACTGGGGCGCTCGCTGCCGGAGATCCAACGGCAGGCTGGCCATTTCATTCCTAAAGGCGCGATGGTGCCGACACTGCGGCGCGACACCCGCTGGGAGTTTGCGCCGGCAGTCAAGGAAGGTGAGGAGGTGGCGCCAGGCGACGTTCTTGGGACCGTGGCTGAGACTACGCATTTGACGCACAAAGTTCTTGTGCCACCGGGGGTGCAGGGTATCGTCGCTGAGATTCGGCAGGGAGTTTTCACCGTCGAGGAGACCGTTGCCCGAATTGTTACCAAGGATGGCCACGACCCGGTTGCGATTCGCCTCATGCAGCGCTGGCCGGTGCGCCAGGGTCGTCCTTGCCTCCAGAAGCTTTCACCGAGCACGCCTTTGATCACGGGCCAGCGTGTGATTGATACTTTTTTCCCCATCGCCAAAGGCGGCACCGCGGTGATCCCGGGCGGTTTCGGCACCGGCAAAACGGTGATGGAGCAAGCCTTGGCCAAGCGAACCGAAGTGCAGATCGTGGTCTACGTCGGTTGTGGCGAACGGGGCAACGAAATGACCGAGGTGTTGGCGGAATTTCCTTGTCTCGTCGACCCCTATGCCGGCGTGCCCTTGATGGACCGAACCATTCTCATTGCCAATACCTCCAACATGCCCGTGGCAGCGCGTGAAGCTTCAATTTATACCGGCCTGTCCATCGCTGAGTATTACCGCGACATGGGCTTCGACGTTGCTCTGCTGGCGGATTCGACTTCGCGCTGGGGCGAAGCATTGCGCGAAGTCGCGGGTCGTCTCGAAGAGATGCCGGGCGAAGAAGGATACCCCGCCTACCTGGGATCGCGCCTTGCGGGCTTTTACGAAAGAGCCGGCCGCGTCGTTTGCCTTGGCAAAAAGCGACGGCAGGGTTCAGTGACGATTATCGGCGCGGTGTCGCCTCCGGGGGGCGACTTCTCGGAGCCGATGACCCAGAGCTCGCTGCGCGCTGCTGGAACGTTTTGGGCCTTGGATGTAGGTCTCGCGCGCCGCCGCCACTTTCACGCTATCCACTGGATGACGAGCTATTCTCTCTACGATGTCGGTCATTGGTTTGAAACCGAGGTCGCGCCCGATTGGCAAGCGCAGGCGCGGTTGGCGATGTCGCTGCTCCAGAAAGAAGAAGAATTGTTCGAGATCGTGCAACTGGTCGGCAGCGAAGCCTTGCCCGACGCCGAGAAAGCCATGCTCCAAGTGGGGCGCCTGTTGCGGGAAGATTTCCTCCAGCAATCCGCCTTCGATCCGGCGGACGCGTTCTGTTTCCCGCCCAAGCAGGCCTGGATGCTGAGAGCGATATTGACCTACTACCATGGGCTCATGGATGCGCTCGGCAAGGGCATCCCGCTCTCCGAGGTCGCCAGCTTGCCGATATTGGGCGAGATTGCGCGGATGAAAGAAATTCGGCGTGAAAATGCCGAACGAGAGATCGCGGCGCTCGTCAACCGCTGTTTTGAAACGTTAAAAGCTAAAACGGTGATGGAAAGCTAGCCAAAAGTATTTGAAATTCGGAAACGAAGACGGGATCGGAATAAACCATGTCTCCCGCAAAGGCGTGGTTCGAGAACCTCACCACCCTGAGTAAGATCGAAGGGCAAAGGCGCCAAGGTGACGGGGCGAGGCCCGTCATCCCGAGCGAATGCGAGGGATCTAAGAAAGATTTCTCCCTTCGGTCGAAATGACACCGAGTGTCAATTCGCGCCTTGGCGTCCCTTCGACTCGGCTCAGGACATGCTTGGCGGGATAAATTTTCCTGGAGTCGTTCTGTTCAACATTTCCAAGGTAAGTATCTGAGGAGAAGTTCGCATGGGAGAAATCTTGCGGCGACTCTACACCAAGGAATACCGCACGTTGGCGAGCGTCTCCGGCGCGTTGCTGGT
>JACPFE010000580.1 GCA_016183145.1 Deltaproteobacteria bacterium
GACTGCTGACTCGGGTGTGTTACGCGAACCGACCCATTACGGAGGAAAGATGAATAGAAGAACCGCCATCTGGCGAATGGCAACTTTTTTTCTGACTACTGCTTCTCTCGCTCAGGCCCAGCAGCCGAAGAAAGTCCCTCGGATAGGGTATCTATCGCAGCTTGATCCAGCTCGTGAGTTCGCCCGTGCCGAGGCAATTCGGCTGGCTCTGCGCGAGCGTGGCTACATAGAAGGACAAAACATCGCCAGCGAGTACCGATATGCTGAGGGGAAGTTCGATCGGCTCCCTGAGCTTGCGGCCGAGCTGGTGCGGCTCAAGGTTGATATCATCGTGGTAGCAGGAGCGCGCCCGGCGATCCGGGCGGCCAAGAATGCGACCAAGACGATTCCCATTGTTATGACGGGCGCTGGGGTCGATCCTGTCGAGGCCGGTCTGGTTGACAGCCTTGCCAGTCCCGGCGGCAACGTCACGGGCATTACAAACATTTCCGGAGCACTGGTCGGTAAGCGCCTGGAGCTGCTCAAAGAAGCGGTTCTAAAACTTGCCCGTGTCGCGGTTCTCTACGCTCCGGCCAATCCGTCCAGTGTACTCGCAGTGAAGGAGGATCTCCCAGTGGCGGCGCGCGCGCTGAAGTTGACTCTTCAGCCTTGGGAGGTACGAGCTGCGGACGATTTCGAGAAGGTATTCGCTGCGCTAAACAAACAGCGCCCGGGTGGACTTTATGTGCCCGGCGGCGGCTCGCTAATAAATGCTAATATAAAACGGATCGCGGACTTTGCGTTAAAGAGCCGGTTACCGTCGATGTACTACACCAGAGAAGCTGTAGATGCTGGTGGGCTCATGTCCTACGGGGCGGACGAAGCGGAGAGCTACCGGCGCGTCGCATATTATGTCGATAGAATCCTGAAGGGAGCCAAGCCCGCCGATCTGCCGGTGGAGCAGCCGATGAGGTTTGAGTTCGTCATCAACCTAAAGACAGCTAAGCAGATCGGCCTGACCATCCCACAGTGGACGCTGATGAAGGCGACTAAGGTGATCCAGTGACAGAAGTCAGAGGTCAGAAATCAGAAGTCAGAAATAATTTTTCAATTGCCGTCTGCGGGGCCGCTTTCGGAATTAAGGAACGTGTTGAAATGATCATATTGATAAGGGATTTTCGGAATCTGTCCAACGCGCCCTAAAGTTCGCATCGTCGCACTGAACCGGCCGCCGTGCCGGGGCCGTCCAGTTGCTCAGCGCTTCGGATGTTTCCTTGCGCTACTCAGAGAGCTTTGGTAAGAATGAATGCGCATTTGATGCGCGGGCGGAGTTGCCATGGCTAAGCAAAAGATTCATAGTAGCCAGCTTACATATGAGGACTACCTTCAGTTTCCCGACGATGGAAAGCGTCATGAAATCATTGAGGGAGATCACTACATGACTCCCGCGCCGAAAACGAAGCACCAGAGAATATCGGGCAACCTAGCAACGGCTATGATAACCGTTTCCAAACAACATAAGCTTGGATTGGTTTTAACCGCGCCATGCGCCGTGATCCTCTCGGATGAGAACGTGGTCCAGCCCGATCTTTTGTTTGTCGCCACTGCGCGCGCTGCCGTCGTGACGGACGACAACATCCAGGGCGCTCCTGATCTCATCGTTGAAATCCTTTCCGAGTCGAGCCGCAAAAAGGACGAAGTGACCAAGCGCAAGCTCTATGAACGTTTTGGCGTCCAGGAGTACTGGATTGTCGACCCGGAATTGGAGATCGTAAAGATTTTCAAGCTAACGCAACAGGGATACGGACGCGCCTCAGAGCTGAGCAAAGAAACCAACGATGTCCTCACTACGGAACTTCTGCCCGGTTTTGATTGCGCCGTTAGCGAAATTTTCGAGTAAGTTCCTTCGTTCCAAACCTCAAGGCATATGAGGAATCCGGAGAAACGCTGCCCAAGCCGCGGCCCAAGTTTGGTCATGGGGTTTCCGCTCGCTTGCCTAGTGGGCTGTTGTTGATTTGCTCCTATCATCCGAGCCAGCAGAATACGTTTACCGGGAAGCTCACGCGGGTGATGTTTCACGATATCTTCAGGCAGGCGAGACGGTCCTTATAACCGGCGCGCGGGTAGTGGTTCAGTTTGATTTCAACGCCGCATCGATGTAGGGGCAGGCCGGAGCTTGTTCTGAGTCAGTCGAATGGTGCCTGCCCTCCGAACGGGCAACCACATAGGGTTGCCCCTACAAATTTTGGCGAAACTGAACCACTAACCCGGCGCGTGGGTGATGGCGGGCGGGTCAGTGTTGCGGTAAGGTTAAGCTCTGGCGGTGATCCGATGAAGCAAGCGAAGGAGCACAAGCATGAGCGCGAATTCGAGTAGAGATTATTTTGAAATCGAGGCGGAGTTGAAAAAACGTATCGAAGGCGACGTTCGCTTCGACCGTTATTCGCGCCTGCTTTACTCGACCGACGCGTCGATCTACCAGATCGAGCCCATCGGCATCGTGGTGCCGCGCCACAAGGGCGATGTGCAGGCGGTAATCGAAGTCGCAAATCGGCTGAACGTATCCGTGCTGGCGCGCGGCGGCGGAACTTCGCTGGCCGGGCAGACCGTGGGGCACTCGATTGTCTTGGATTTTTCCAAGTACATGAAAGATGTCTTCGAGGTGAACAAGGAAGAGCTCTGGTGCCGCGTGCAGCCCGGCTTCGTTCAAGACGAGCTCAACGCCCACGTCAGACCGATGGGGCTGCAATTCGGACCGGACACTTCGACCTCCAACCGCGCGACCATCGGTGGCATGATCGGTAACAACTCGGCGGGCGCCCATTCGCTTACCTACGGCAAGACGCTAGATCACGTCATCGAGTTGACGGTGCTGCTCTCCGACGGCAGCGAAGTCGTGCTCAAAGATCTCTCGGCGGACACCTTCGAGAGCAAGAGCAGGGCCGATACGCTGGAGGGCAGGGTGTACCGCGAGATTGAGCGCTTGGCGCAGCGGCATAAAAACGAGATCCTCGCGCGTTATCCGAAAATCATGCGGCGCGTGTCCGGCTACAATCTCGACGAGTTCATTAAATCCCAGCCTTTCAATCTCTCGCGCATGATCGTCGGTTCGGAAGGCACCTTGGCGACGGTGGTCGAAGCGAAGATGCGTCTGGTGCCCAAGCCGAAGTGGACGGCGATGGACGTCATTCACTTCAACGACGACATCGAAGCGCTGGAAGCATCCCAGGCGATTCTCGAAACGGCGCCCTACGCTTTGGAATCCACCGACCAGATGATCCTCGGGCTGGCGCGCGGCAACATCGTGCAATCGCAGCGATTGGGTTTCGTTCAGGGAAATCCGAGTTCGCTGCTGATGGTGGAGTACGCGGGCGAGACCGAAGAGGAGGTCAAGGCGCAGGTCGCCAAGCTCGAAGAGTTGCGCAAGCGGAAAAAAATCGGCTACGCATCTACGCTCGCTTTCAAGCCGGAAGAAGTGAAAGCGATCTGGGGCGTGCGCAAGGCCGGACTCGGCTTGCTGCTCGGCACCCGAGGCGATAAAAAACCGATCGCTTTCGTGGAAGACACGGCGGTGGAGCCGTCCAAGTTGCCGGAGTTCATTAAACGCTTTAGAGCGATCGTCAGCGGCCACGACACGGTGGCGGGTTACTATGGTCACTGCTCGGTTGGCTGCATGCATATTCGCCCGCTGATCAATTTGAAGGAAGAGAGCGAAAAGCAAAAAATGGTTTCCATCGCCAATGCGATCCTGGAACTTGTTCTCGAATTCAACGGTGCGATGTCGGGCGAGCATGGCGACGGCCTGGCGCGCAGCCACTTCAACGCCAAACTCTTCGGTCCCGCTCTTTACGACGCCTTCCGCCAGGTCAAGCGCGCCTTCGATCCCAAGAATCTCATGAACCCCGGCAAGGTCGTCGATTCGCCGGCGATGACCGAGTCGCTCAAGATCAGCCCCCAGTACAAGACCTGGGAGCCGCGGACGACGCTCGATTTCGCCGAGCAGGGCGGATTCGTCAGGGCGGTGGAGATGTGCAGCGGCATGGGCGAGTGCCGCAAGAAGCTCGACGGCACGATGTGTCCTTCCTACATGGGCACGCTCGATGAAGAGCATTCGACGCGCGGCCGGGCCAACGCGCTGCGCTCCGTGCTTTCGGGCAAAGTTCCAAAGGAAGAATTCACCGGCAAGCGGCTCTACGAAGTGATGGACCTCTGTCTTGAATGCAAAGCCTGCAAGGCGGAGTGCCCATCCAACGTCGACATGGCGAAGCTCAAGTATGAATTCCTCGATCACTACCACCGCGCCAACGGCCTGCCGCTGCGCAACCGCATCTTCGGCGGCATTGAGACATTGAACCGGATCGGTTCCAAATTGGCGCCGCTATCCAATTGGGTCGCAAACTCCGGGTTGAATCGCTGGCTTATGGAACTACTTGTCGGCGTCGACCGCAGACGCCCGCTGCCACAATTTGCCAGCGAGACGTTCGAAGATTGGTTCCGCAAGCATCAAGCGGAGAGTGACGGATCAAAGGGCGAGGTCGTCTTGTTCCACGATACGTTCAACAACTTTAACACGCCCAACGTGGCGATCGCCGCCACGCGCTTTCTCGAACGGTCCGGCTACCGCGTGTTGGTGGTTGAAAAACGCTGCTGCGGCCGGCCGATGATCTCAAAAGGCATGCTCACTCAGGCGAAGGAAAACGCCGCGTGGAACGTCGACAAGTTTGCGCCCTACGCCGAAAAAGGAATTCCCATCGTCGGATTGGAACCTTCGTGTTTATTGACACTGCGCGACGAGTATCCCGAGTTTATTCGGACGAACACGGCGAAAAAAGTCGCCGCGAACAGTTTTTTGCTGGAAGAATTCGTGCAGAGGGAACAGGCCGCGGGAAGGTTGACGATCAAGGGCAGCGGCAATGGCCGCAAAGTTCTGCTGCACGGCCACTGCCATCAGAAAGCGCTGGTCGGCACCGTGCCGACGGTGGCCGTGCTCAAAACCGCCGGCTTCGAAGTCAGCGAAGTCGATTCCGGCTGTTGCGGTATGGCGGGTTCTTTCGGCTTTGAAAAAGAACACTATGACCTGTCGCTCACCATCGGCAACCGGCGATTAGCGCCGGCGGTAAAGGCGGCAGCCGCCGATGTAGAAATCGTTGCTCCCGGCATTTCCTGCCGCCAGCAGATCGATCATTTGGCGGGCCGGAAAGCGAAACATCCGGTGGAAGTGTTGTGGGACACAATGAGTCCTGAGTAACGAGTCCTGAGTCCTGAGCAGGGAGGGGTCGGAAAATGGCCACGGGTGAGACATTGAAAAAGATACGGCGGTTCGAAGAGCTCATCGCATGGCAAAAAGCGCGGAAGTTAACACTGAAGATCTACCAGGTCAGCCGGCAAGGTGAGTTTGGAAAGGACTACCGTCTGTCAGGCCAGATTCAGGGAGCCGCGGTTTCGATCATGTCCAACATCGCGGAGGGATTTGAAAGGGGTGGGCTGGGTGAGTTTCATCAATTTCTTTCGACCGCAAAGGCTTCTTGCGCGGAGTTGCGATCGCAACTTTACGTGGCACTCGATGTGGGTTATATCGATGATCGTACGTTTCAGGATTTGAAAACTCAGTCCGAGGAGGTCGGCCGAATTATCGGTGGCCTAAGAGCGTCGGTGGCGAAACAGAAACAAAACAAACTGAACCGAACCTAGCTCTTTCTTAACTCAGCACTCAGGACTCGTTACTCAGGACTAACTGATGGATTCATTACGCGTCGTTGGCTACTACCCGTTGCCGGCTTTTGTCGTAGCCGAGAAGACCGGACTCTTCGCGCGTGAAGCGCTCGCGGTGACGTTCGAGATCGCGACTTTCGCGCCGGAGCACAATCGCGGCATGGCTGAGGGACGATGGGATATCAGCCTCACCAGCCCTGACACCATGCTTGCGCGGGCAACCCGCGACGGTCATGATTTTGTTCTTTATTTAGTTCCGGAAAGAGGGTTGCAGGTGAAACTGGTCGGCGCCAAGGAGATCAAGACGCCGGCGGATCTTAGGGGCAAAAAGCTGGCGGGGGATCCCGGAGACTCCAATTACGATTTGCACCGGCGCAAGATTCTGCGCGACCACGGCGTGCATGAGTCCGAATATGAGGTGGAGATTATCGGCACCTCTCCCTTCCGTCTGGACGCGCTGCGTAAGGGGCGGGTCGCCGCCTGCATGGTGGCGCCGCCGTACGACGCCCAGGCTTTGAGCGAGGGGTTCAATCTGCTGGCCAAAGCCTCTGATCACATCC
>JACPFE010000578.1 GCA_016183145.1 Deltaproteobacteria bacterium
AGGGCACCCTGTGGAAGGAAATCCCTCCATTTTCATCCTCGGCGGGCGAGCGTAAGATCATGGCACACTTCGTGGTGAATACTCCTCCACACTAAACTCGCAAGACCCTTTTTCTGAACTCGTTTCCCTGCTATTTGGGCGTCAAGAGCATCGCCATGCTCCGCCCTTCCAAGCGCGGCGCGATGTCAACCTTGGCGATGTCCTGAACCTGATCAACCACCCCGCTGAGCATTTGCCTACCCAATTCCGGGTGGGTAATTTCCCGCCCGCGGAAGAAAACCGAGACTTTGACCCGTTGGCCGCGCTCGATAAACTGACGAATGTTTCTTACTTTATGCACTACGTCATGCCGGTCGGTGCGCGATCCCATTTTGACTTCCTTGATCTCGACAATGGTGTGTTTCTTCGGCCCGTGCGCTTTCTTCTTTTGCTCGTAGCGGAATTTGCCGTAATCCATCATACGGCATACCGGCGGCTGCGCTTCCGGCGCCACCTCAACCAAGTCCAGTTCCAGCGCCTCTACCTGCTTTAGGGCTTCGTGCAGCGCCATGACCCCCAGTTGTTCCCCTTGCGCGCCGATGACCCGGACCTCACGGGCGCGAATTTGATGATTGATCCTCGCTTCTCTAGCGATAAAACACCTCCGTTTGTAATAGGCCTGCCATCCTTTTTATGCCGCCCCCATTTCTTGTGCAACCTCGGACTCGAGGCGCCGGATAAAATCAACCAGCGGCGCCGGCGGCAGATTTTCCCCGCCGCGCCGGCGCGGCGCCAGCGTCTCAGCCGCGACCTCCTTGTCGCCAATGACGACAGCATAGGGAATCTTTGCTATCTGCGCTTCGCGAATCTTGTAGCCGAGCTTTTCGTTTCGCCCGTCCAATTCGACCCGCCAGCCCTGATCCCTCAATTGCTCGAATATCTTCTTAGCATATTCCTTGTGACCATCGGTAACGGTCAGAATCCGCACCTGCACCGGCGCCAGCCATAATGGGAAGTTGCCGGCATAGTGTTCGATCAGGAACGCCATCATCCGCTCCATGGTGCTGATCACGCCGCGATGAATCATCACGGGCCGCTTGTATTGACCGTCCTTATCGACATACTCGAGCTCAAACCGTTCAGGAAGATAAAAATCAAGCTGCACCGTGGACAGGGTCTCGCTGTGACCCAGGACATCGTTCAATTGAACATCAATCTTCGGTCCATAGTAGGCAGCTTCGCCCGGTGCCTCTTTATAAGCGACGCCGACTTCACCCAAGGCTCGCCGCAGGTGCGCTTCGGCGGTATCCCACATAGCGTCATTAGCGACAAAATTCACCTGGTCGGTTGGGTTGCGCAACGAAAGCCGATACCAATAATCCTTAAATCCAAAATTCTTGTAAACTCGTTCAATAAGCCGCAGGACGCCGACGGCTTCGGCTTGGATTTGCTCGGGCGTACAAAAAATGTGCGCGTCGTTTAAGGTCATTGCGCGCACGCGGGAAAGCCCCGAAAGGGTGCCTGATCGCTCGTAGCGGTACATGGTCCCGAGTTCGGCCAGCCGGATCGGTAAATCACGGTAGCTGTGCAGTCCATGTTTGTAGATAGTTATATGGTGCGGGCAATTCATCGGTCGGAGCACTAACTCTTCCTTATTTTCGAACTCCATAATCGGATACATATTGGCTTTGAAATGATCCCAATGGCCCGACCGTTTGTAAAGGTCGACGCGCGCGAGCTGAGGCGTGTTTACATGCTGATATCCCATGCTCCGCTCAATATCGACGATATACCGCTCAAGGATGGATCTGACCATAGCTCCTTTTGGAAGCCAGAGAGGAAGCCCTGGACCTATGGCGTCTGAAATCATAAACAGACCAAGTTCCTGGCCCAGTTTCCGGTGGTCGCGCTTCTTGGCTTCTTCGAGCAATCTCAGATGTTCCTTTAAGGCTTCCTTCGAGTGCCACGCCGTGCCGTAAATCCGCTGCAACATCTCATTTTGTTCGTTGCCGCGCCAATAAGCGCCGGCGACGCCGGTGAGCTTGAACGCGCGCACAGCGTTGGTCGAGGGCAGATGGGGACCGCGACATAAATCGACCCAGTCGCCCTGTCGGTAAAGCGAAACGGTCTCTTCTGGGATGCCTTGGATGATCTCGACTTTATAGTCCTCCCCCATTTTGCGGAACATTTCGATCGCCTCGCCGCGCGCCACTTCTTCCCGGGTAATTTTCAATTTCGCCTGCGCCAGCTCCGCCATGCGTTTTTCGATCTTTTCTAGTTCCTCTTGCGAGAACGGGTCGGTTCTTTTGAAATCGTAGTAAAACCCATTTTCGATGGTCGGGCCGATCGTTACCTGGGTACCGGGAAATAGGCTTTGAACCGCCTGTGCCATCAGATGAGCGGTGGAATGACGCAAAACATCGAGGCCCTCGGGGCTGTCCACCGATATCCATTCCAGAGCGCAATCTTTTTCGAGCGCGCGGCTTAAGTCGACCAGGCGACCATCGACTTTGGCGGAGATAACGTCCCTTTGGTCACCGTCCGTCGGCGACATCAATTCATCGATCCGGATGCCGCGGCGGACCTGGATCGATTGACCGCCCGGCAGTGTCACTTGAATATTTTCCATCCCAGCCAACTAAAGAAGAATGGTAGGCACGGGCAGGATTGAACTGCCGACCTCTTCCGTGTCAAGGAAGCGCTCTCCCACTGAGCTACGTGCCTGTAAACTTGGCCAGGCTGGACCGTCAAAGGTCTTTTGCCGGATGACACGACCGTTCATGCGTTTAATGCGGTTGGTAGATCGCTTTACCGTAAAGCAGCGGCGCCAATTCACCTGAGTTAGAATAGTGCAAGAGATCGATTTTATTACCAATTATTCCGCACCATGTCAACCTATACGAGTAATCGAGGGAGCCCGACTTTGCAGCCACATGAGGCCCCGGTAGACGTATTGGAAACCGGACACCACCGTGGCTAACGTCGTCGCGGCCACGAGAAGGTCCAAAACCAACGCGTCGAGCAAGCGGGCATCGTGCAGCGACAGCAGGGCAACACCCAAAGTTATCAACTGCAAAAAAGTGCTGCACTTCCCGATATAACTCGGCTTCGCGGGAAAACGCTCTTCAACCAATAAATAGATGACCGCGTAACCCGAGAGGATTAAAGCATCCCTGCTCACCACCACGATAGCGAGCCACATGGGGATACCATCGATCATGCCGAGCATGACAAACGACGCGAAGACGAGCAATTTGTCCGCCACCGGGTCCAAGTAGGCGCCCAGCGCCGTTTGCTGGTTCATCCATCGCGCCGCCAGTCCGTCCAGAAAATCGGTCACGCCGCCGAAGATGAAGACCGCCAACGCCTCGGAGTAGCGGTGATAGGCCAAGAAGACCAGAAAAAAAGGGATCGTCAGAATCCGGATCAAAGTGAGGAAGTTGGGTAAATTGAGCATCTTAGTTGCGCGCTGGCGCATGCCCACAGCCCGGGTCGTTGCGAAGTAGCTTGCGCATCTGGCCGGCGAACTTCGGCGTCAGGATGGCGGTCACGCGAACTTCGTCGCCGTCATATCTCTCTTCGATGATCCGGCCGCGCTCGCGCAACAACGAGATGAGCCCGCCCTGGGACGCGCTGAAGCAGGCATGAAAACGCTCTTTCCCCTGCTCCAGAATGGCGCCGATGGTTTCCAGCAGCTCGGCGATGCCGGTTCGGTTCAGCGCCGAGATCGGACAGACTCCCGCCACTCCCCTATTCTTGAGCTTTTGCACCGGCACCGTGGCAACCGCGTCGATCTTGTTCGGCGCCAGGACCACAGGGATTTCGCCCGCGCCGATTTCGTCGAGGACTTCTTCGATGACCTGAACTTGCTCCTCGAAGAGCGGATTCGTCATATCGACGAGATGCAAGAGCAGATCGGCGCTGCTCACCTCCTCCAACGTGCTCTTGAACGCTTCGATGAGGGAATGGGGTATCTTATTGATGAAACCAACGGTGTCCACCAGCATCACTTTATCGCCATTGGGCAAGCGCAGGGCGCGGGTCGTCGGATCCAGGGTCGCAAACAGCTTGTCTTCGACGAAAACTCCGGCCCGGGTGAGCGTGTTCATCAACGTGGACTTGCCCGCGTTGGTATATCCGACCAAGGCGACACTCGCGAAAGGAACTTCATCGCGCTCCTTGCGCTGCAGCGTGCGCGTGCGCTCGACGGTTTTCAGTCGCTTTTTCAGATGGCCGATGCGTTCGCGAATCCTGCGCCGGTCCACTTCCAACTGGGTCTCGCCGGGGCCGCGGGTGCCGATGCCGCCGCCGAGGCGGGAAAGGTGCGTCCATTGGCGCGTCAGGCGAGGCAACAGATACTCGAGTTGGGCCAGCTCGACCTGCAGTTTACCTTCGTTGCTGCGCGCCCGGCGCGCAAAGATATCGAGAATCAATTGACTGCGGTCGATCACGCGAATTTTGAACGCCGTTTCCAAATTGCGCTGCTGGGCGGGGGTCAAATCCTCGTCGACGATGACCAAATCGGGATGAAGCTCGCGCACTCCGGCCTGAATTTCCTCGACCTTGCCGCGCCCGATCAAAGTCGCCGGGGTGATGTTTTTAAGCTGTTGCGAATATTTTTGCAGCACGCGGGCGCCAGCGGTCTCGGCCAAGCGTTCGAGCTCTTCGAGGTTGTACTCCAGGGGTAGGTCATGGTTTTGCGACGGCAACACGACCCCCACCAGGATGGCGTTTTCTTTCAGATGTTGCCCGTTGGAATTAACTTGTTTCAAGAGTCCTAAGTGTGAAAGCTCACGCGCGCGCCGAAGAGCTGCTCCACGCTCGCTTCGAGCTCGGGTGTTAACCCGACCCGCACCTGGTCCGGCAGCTCGATAATCGTCTCCTGGTTCGCCGCGGAGTGCAGATGGAGAAAGACGGCGCTGCGGCCGGGAAAGTGGAGGAGCGTATCGCGCAACCGCACCAGCTCCTCTGAGGAAACTTCCGATTCCCGAACGTAGAGGTGCACTTTATCGTCGTTCCCATTAGCCTTTTCATGGCCACCATTGCCGTTCGACCGCGCCTTGGCGGCGACCTCCGAAAGCGGACGGACCTCATTGGCGATGACCTGGATACGCTCCTCGCCGACTTCCAGTCTGCCTTTTACGAAAATCGGGTCGTCCGCGCCGAGGTGTTCCCCGCACTTGCGGTAGACATCCGGCCAAGCGATCACTTCGATAAAGCCCGTTTTGTCTTCCAAGTTAAAGCTGCCGTAACGCTCGCCCTTTTTAGTGTTCCGCAGTCGCAGAGCCGAGACGATACCGGTCAACTTGACTTCGCCCGCGGCGGCTTTCTCTTTTAATGCCGAAATCGTCCCGCTGGCGATTCGTTTGATCATCCTGTCGTACTTGTCCAGGGGGTGGCCCGTAATGTAGAAGCCCAACGCTTCCTTTTCAAAAACCAGCGATTCGGACTGCGACCATTCTTCGACCGGCGGATAAACATCGCCTGGCTTCTTACCTCCTTTGGCCGGAGCACCCAGCATGGCGAAGATATCGATCTGGTTGCTCTGTTGATCCCGCTGGTGCCCCTGGCCTGACTTCGTGGCTTCGTCCAAGGCGGCCAGCATGCGCGCCCGGGAAACCTCGGTGGAGTCGAAGGCGCCGCACTTGATCAAGCTCTCGATCACGCGCCGGTTCACCGCGGTCAAATCGACGCGCCGGCAGAAATCGAACAATGACTCGAATGCGCCGTTTTTCTGGCGGCTTTGCAAGATGACTTCGACGGCTTTCTCTCCGACGTTCTTGACCGCAGCCAAGCCAAAGCGAATCTTGTCGCCTACGGGGGTAAAATCCGACAGGCTCTCGTTGATATCGGGAGCGAGCACTTCAATCTCTTTGTCACGGCACTCGGCGAGATTCTTGATCACCTTGTCGGTGTCGCCCATTTCCCACGTCATCAGCGCCGACATGAACTCCACGGGGTAATGGGCCTTGAGGTAAGCGGTTTGATAGGAGACCAAGGCGTAAGCCGCGGAGTGGGACTTGTTGAATCCGTAGCGCGCGAAGGTCTCCATCTGGTCGAAGATCTCGGTTGCTCTCTTCTCGTCGATTTTCTTCTTCTTGGCGCCCTCGACGAAGCGCTCGCGCTGCGCCGCCATCTCTTCGGGATCCTTCTTGCCCATGGCGCGCCGCAGAATGTCCGCGTCGCCCATGCTGTAGCCGCCGAGCACCTGGGCGATCTGCATGACCTGCTCCTGGTAAACGATCACGCCGTGGGTATCTTTGAGAATCGTTTCCAGCAGAGGATGGAGGTATTTGCTCTTTTCTTTGCCGTTCTTGCGCTTGATGTACTCCTCGGCCATGCCACTGTCGAGCGGCCCCGGCCGGTACAGCGCCAGGATCGCCACCAGATCTTCAAAGCAGTTGGGGCGAATTTTCACGGTCATCTCGCGGATGCCCGTGCTTTCCAGTTGGAACACGCCCGTGGTGTTGCCGTCGCAAAGAAGCCGATAGGTCTTCTTGTCGTCCAGGGTGAGGCGGTTCAAATCGATCTTTTCGCGCCGAGTCATCTCGATCAGACCCAAGCAATCGTGGATCAGCGACAGGGTCTTGAGCCCGAGAAAATCGAACTTCACCAGGCCGATTTTTTCTACGCTCCCCATGTCGAATTGCGTGACGATGCCGCCTTCCTTATCGACGAACAGCGGCAGATGATCCACCAGCGGCAGATTCGACAGCACCACGCCCGCCGCGTGCGTGGACGCATGGCGCACCAGACCTTCAAGGCGCAGGGCATGGTCGATGAGATTTTTGATCCGCGCATCGCCTTTGATCAACTCCTGCAGCCGCGGCTCCATCTTAATCGAATCGGTCAACGGATGATCGAAGCCCTGCTTGGGCGCGGGGATAAGCTTGGCGATGGCGTCGGTTTCCGCAAAGGAGAAACCCAGGGCGCGCCCGACGTCCTTAATGGCGGCCTTGGCTTTGAGCGTTCCGAACGTGGCGATCTGGGCGACCCGGTCGGCGCCGTATTTGTCCTTGACGTATTGAATGACCTGAGCCCGGCCGCGAATGCAAAAATCGACGTCGATATCCGGCATGGAGCGCCGTTCGGGATTGAGAAAACGCTCGAACAACAGCACATGACGAATCGGATCGAGGTCGGTGATATTGAGCGCATAGGCGACCAGACTGCCGGCCGATGATCCCCTGCCCGGCCCCACCGGAATGCCGCTGCGCTTGGCGTAGTTGATAAAATCCGCGACCACCAGAAAGTATCCGGGAAACTGCATCCGCTTGATGACGTCCAGCTCGTATTCGAGCCGGTCGAGGTAAGTCTTTCGCGTCTCCGCATCGGTCACGCCCTGGAGCCGTTCTTCCAAGCCCTGGTGCGCCAGCTCGTCGAGGTAATCGTCGAGAGTTATTTTCTTGGGCGGGGTAAACGCCGGGAAGTGATATTTGCCGAACTCGATCTCGACGTTGCAGCGGTCGGCGACCTCGAGGGTCCTCTCCACCGCCTGCGGGCAGTGCGCGAAACCTGCTTTCATCTCCTCGGCGGATTTGAGGAACAGCTCGTCGGTCTCCATCTTGAGGCGATTCTCTTCGCTGACCGTCTTGCCGGTCTGCACGCAGAGCAAAACATCGTGGGCATGATAATCATCGCGCTCGCCGTAGTGGCAGTCGTTGGTGGCGACCACGGGAAGCGACAAATCCTTGGCCAGCTCGACCAGCAGCGGGTTGACCTTTTCTTGCTCCGGCAGTTTGTTGTCCTGAATCTCGATGTAGTATCGGTCGCGGAAAATCGACGCATAGGTTTCCGCGGCTGCCTTGGCCTTTTCGACGTTGCCCGCGCAAAGGGCCTGCGAGACTTCGCCTTGCAGGCAGGCGCTCAAAGCGATCAGCCCGCCGTTGAATTCCTTGAGCAGCTCTTTGTCCACCCGCGGCTTGTAGTAGAAGCCTTCCATGTAGCCGCGCGAGACGAGCTTGCAGAGATTACGGTAGCCCTCCTGATTCATCGCCAAGAGAATCAGATGATTGTTGTACTCCTTGGGACCCTTGTCGACGCCTTTTCTCTCGAACCGGCTACTCGGCGCGACGTAAATCTCGCAGCCGATGATCGGCTTGATGCCGTGGCTCATCGCTTCGCGGTAGAATTCGATGGCGCCGAACATGTTGCCA
The DNA here is from genome assembly GCA_016183145.1 of Deltaproteobacteria bacterium. Classification (GTDB taxonomy): domain Bacteria; phylum Desulfobacterota; class Binatia; order UBA9968; family UBA9968; genus JACPFE01. The sequence continues at coordinate 8,136 of JACPFE010000578.1, forward strand.
TGATCGGTCATCGCCACCGCCGGCTGCTTGAGCGCCTTGATGCGCTGGAGCAGTTTATCGACTTTATTGGCGCCGTCGAGCAGGCTGTATTCGGTATGACAGTGGAGATGAACGAAACGGGAATGTTCCATGGAGCTATTCATTCATTAGCACAAAGACTTCTTTCCCTCAATTCTCTTTTCCGATGTTTCGCTCATGAGTTATCCACAGACCGTGGCCATAACCCGCTGGCGACGAAATCCTCCAAGATTCGGCCGAGGATGTTGGCAAATCGGAACTGGGACCGCTCCTCGGAGGCAATGCTCTTCAACATCTGTCCTTCGCGCAGCGTCAATTCATCCACCCGCCGATCGATCCGCGACCAGTAAATATACTTGACGTTCGGGTAGGCATCGCCTTCGGTGCAAACGTAGGTGCGAAAGTATTCCCAATCCTTCAGCGCGAGGCCCAATTCTTCTTTCACCTCGCGAACCAGAGTTTGATCCGGTGTTTCCCCGCTCTCCAAATGGCCGCCGAAGAAATCCCAGTGATTAGGAAAAGGAATGCCGAGCTTATCGTCGCGCAAATAGACCAGCAACCGCCCGTTCCGGTCAAAAAGGAGCACTTGGGCAACTTGCTGCATGGTGACTGAATTAAACAACCCTCGGCTGTAAGCCGAGGGATTTGAAATATGCAGGCTTGAAGCCGACGGGAAAATGGCCCCGACCGTCATTCCCGCGAAAGCGGGAATCCAGTTCTTTCGCAGTCCAGCCTGGATGCCCGCCTCCGCGGGCATGACCAACTGGGTTACCCTTGTCGCTACATACGGTGCTCATGTTCACTTGGCTCACATTTCGCCGGATCTTGCTTCGCCTGAAGGTGAGGGATTTCACCCATCCCCTAAAGAGACAGCAAATTTCTTAGATTCGAACTTCCGCGTCAAGGGAGCAGCCTGAGCCTGGCAATATATCAGGAGCAACCGGCGTTCGGCTGATCAAATCGAAAGAGGCCCGGCGTTTTCACGTCCGGACCTCTTTCGTCTCGTCTCAATCGTCATCGTTCCGCGGCTAGGAACCCACCGCTTCCTTGAGCAGCGGCTTCTTCGTGGCATTGCCGAGTTTGAGCGCGAGTTCCGCGACTTCGCTGCCTTTGGCGAACCAGACGCCTTCGTGTTTCTTCATATACTGAATGATTTCTTTCAGCGCCCGCGCTCTGCCGGGGCGGCTGGAGATATAGGGATGAAACTGAAAGGGACAAAAAGCCGGGCCGAGTTTCGATTCCTCGTAAAACTCGTCAAACATCCCCTTCCAGATCACCAGCACGTCGTTGGCATTGCCTGAGTCGCCGTGGCCATAAGCTCTGCCGTCGCCGAAGGGCTGGCGCGGCAGCTCGACCAGCGTCCGTTTCTCATGGTCCCACAGGAACGGCAGGTCGTAGGAAAACGAATTGCTGTTCCACAGGTAACCATTCTCCATCAGCAGCTCGATGCTGTTCGGACTCTGGGTGCAGGAGCGCCAGCCCACCGGGCGCTTGCCGGCGCGCTTTTCGATCATCGCGGTGGTCTTTTCGATCACTTCCCTTTCTTGCTCTTTGGTCAAGTCGCGCGCCACTTCATGGTGATAGCCATGGCCGGCCACTTCATGCCCATGTTGCACGATCGCCTTGACCTGGTCGGGATAGCGCTCGGCGATGCCGCCGCAGGTAAGAAAAGTCGCCTTGACGCCGCACTCATCGAGTATTCTGAGAATGCGCCACACTCCGGTGCGCGGGCCATACTCCGCCTGAGTCCACTCCTCATGGTTCATGATGCCGTTTTTATTCGGCCGCAAATCCTCGCCGCCCTGGAAGTCGAAGCTCAACATGACGGCGATGCGCCGCCCCTCCGGCCAACTGAAGTTTTCTTTGATCTGACGTTCCTGAAGCATCGTTCGTCTCCTTTCCGGATTGAGACAATTGCGCCACTGTTTACCCGATCAAACTCGGCATAAGGTAACTCAATCGATGCCGCCCAGCAAGCGTAAAATTGCGCATGCTGCTAGGTCACTCGCGGCTCTTGACGATCGCTCCGCACTGCTCGCACCGGTAACGAGCGATACCGTCCCCTGAGGCTACCAACTCTTCGAAATCGTAGCGTCTGCTCCCGGAGTTGGCGAAGCACTCGGGACAAAAACCCTCGCCGACTTCCTCCGCGGCGATGGTTAGGTGACAATTTCGGCAGCGCAGGGTTTCTTTTCTTTCCGGCAATAATTCCAAGGCGCTGTGATTACAGGATGTCATGCGCGTAATCTATCTATCGAATCGTTCCACGGACTCAAAGGTGCCACAGGGAGCGAAAGCCTACGGCGACCACCCGTTCATAGGGCACAGTGCCCGAAAGATGGCCGACGGATTGAGCGAAGCGATTGAGGCCTGCGACCGCTTCCTCAGATATGACCGGGTCGTAGAACGGCGCGTCACGCTCGACGATGCGCGCGATCAACGCCGCGGCATCCGCGGGGAATTTTCGGCGCCCTATTTCAGCGGCCAATTTGGAATCGGCGCGCAGCGCCTTTTGCGCTTTGACGATGGCGCGTACCGCCGCGGCGATACTCTCGGGCTCACGTTCGATGAATTCGTCGGTCGTAACCATACCCGCAAACGTAAATCGGCGCACCTCCGCCGGATCGTCCCCGCGGCGCACGTCGATGAGAATTTTTCCGGCGCCGCGGCTGACCGCGGTTTCGGCGCCCATGGCGTTTGCCCAAAAGCCGTCGATCTCACCCGCTTCGAGGGCGCGCGCCGCGAACACGCCGAAGGAAACATCGCGGGCCTTCGCGCCCGGCAGTTCGATGATTTGTAAATCTTTGGCGGGATCGATCCCGGCGCCGATGAGCATCTGTTTGAGCGCCAAGTCCGGACCCTGCGCCGCGGTAAGCCGCAGTCCTTTCACCGCGTTGAGATCGCCCCGCTTGGCTGTGAGATCGGCGCCCACGACGAGCAGCCATGGAGTTCCTTGTGATAATGCTACGACGATCTTCACTCCTTTCCATTGGGGAAACTCGGTCAGAACATCATGCACCGAGCCGGCGATCATCGCATCGGCGTCGCCGGCGCGCAGCGCTTGGGTGGCGCCCAGCGTGGCGACCAAGTCAATCCGGGCATCCAGTCCCTCCGCTTTGAAATAACCTAACTCGTCGGCGGCGAGCGCCGGGAAACAGGTGTTGCTGACGAGATCGACGGCGGCGATGCGTAATTTCATCATTTCCTCCTTCGGCGTTTAACTCTTAGCGGC
>JACPFE010000589.1 GCA_016183145.1 Deltaproteobacteria bacterium
ACTGGGTCTGCTTTGGCGACGCGGAAGACATTATGGAGGAGTTAGTTGACGATCTGAGGATGGGCCGAAAGGGGAAGCATTACCAGGGAGGCAACAAGACCGACATGAAGCGGGTCAGGGCCCCGCGATATCATCTCGTGCGACGAATCAACGAGTACATCAGCATGGCGATCCAGTTTTCGCGTGGCTGTCCTTTTAGGTGCGAATTCTGCGACATCATCGAAATTTATGGGCGCGTCCCGCGCACCAAGACGCCGGGGCAGATCTTCGCAGAGCTTGGCGAACTCCAAGCGCTGGGATTCCGTGGGTATGTTTTCTTGGTCGATGATAACTTCATAGGCAACAAGAAGAATGCAAAGTCCCTGCTGAAAGAGCTGGCGGTTTGGAATCGAGAAAACGGTTACCCCTTCCGTTTCTACACCGAAGCCTCCATCAACCTTGCAGACGACGCAGAACTGGTGGAGGCCATGGCTCGAGCGAACTTCTTCTTCGTTTTTATCGGTATTGAGACGCCGGACCCTAAGTTACTCAAAACCACACTGAAGCTGCAAAACCTTTCGGGAAACCCGTTAGAAAAATTGCGCAAGATCCGCGAATACGGGATTCATATCACCGCAGGATTCATCGTAGGGTTCGATGGGGAGGAGCGAGGCGTCTTCGAGGCGCAGAGCTCCTTTATTCGAGCCTCGGGTATCGGCGTCGCCATGCTGGGCCTCCTGGTAGCCATCCCGCACACTCAACTCTCCCGTCGCTTGAAAAAAGAAGGCCGGCTCCTGAATAGAATTTGGGACGGACAGCAAACGACCGACGGGATTAACTTTATTCCCAAGGGGGAGGTGACAAAAAGAGAATACCTGGAGCGTTACAGCAATCTGGTCAAGGAGGTTTTCGAACCGAAGGCCTATTTCGAACGCATTCTGCCCGCTTTGCTGACTCTCCGGTATCGCGCGCCGCTTCGCGCGCTCATGGAAGTCTGGCGAATCAACCTAACCACCCTCCCGAGATTACTTTACCATCTCGGGGTCAAGTCTAAAGCGACGCGGTCCTATTTCTGGAAAGTTTTTCTCCGCGTCGCGTGGCAAAACCCCGCCGCGATGGAAGCCTTCGTATGGGACTGTTTTTATTTCCACCATCTGAGCCAGCACAGCGACTATATCGAACGGGAAATTTCACGCTATCTGGCGGCGCCTTCCCCTGAGGATGTCCTGGATGAAGCCGTGGGCCTCTCTACCGGGCTGGAACCCGCGATAGGGTTGCAGCCAGGACCCGACCTCGTCGCCTGACAGAGCGCGCCGTGCGCAAGTCCGCGGGCCGCAGATTTCCAAGTAGAGCCGGATCCATGCATCCGTTTGCGGCAGGTCTTCCAATGCCTTTAGGGCCGCCGGCCTATACTCAATCGCTGATTCCTTTGACATAGGCAAATGTAGCAGTTAAGAGTAGGTGCCATTAAATTTTTTTTTGGAGGTAATATGATCTTCGATATGGTGAAGAAAGCACTGCTCGCGGGACTCGGCGTCCAGCAATCCGTGCAGAACTTCCTGGACGATCTGGTTAAGAAGGGCGAGTTGAGCGACGGGGATGCCGCCAAATTGCTGAAAGACTGGATCAATAAAACTGAGGAAAGCGCTCAGGAGCTGGAGAAAAAGATCAATGAAGGAGTGAGTAAAACTCTGAGCGTCATGAACCTCCCCTCCCGCCAGGACATCTCCCGTCTGGAAAAACAGATTGAGGATCTGTCTAAGCTTTTGCGCGCTTCAAAGAGTTAACGTAGGGCAGGCTTCTGATCATGAGGCCAGCCAGCCTTTTGCGCATCCGCCGCGCCTACAAGAACCTGGGGCGGTTTCGGGAAATCCTTAACATACTGCTGAAGCACGGGCTGGGGCAAATCATCGAGGGCTCTCAGCTCCAAGAGCTGGCGCCGATTCGGTGGTGGTACACTCCTCTGCACCAGCGTTTGGAGCGCGAAGAAAAAGTCAGTCTTCCCGAGCGGCTTAAGATCGCGTTCGAAGAGTTGGGACCTACCTTCATTAAGTTCGGACAGATCCTGTCCACTCGCGCCGATCTTATTCCTCGCGAATATATCCAGGCGTTGGACTCCCTGCTGGACAAAGTGCCTCCCTTTCCCGGGGAGGAAGCGCGCCATATCATTGAGGCGGAGCTCAAGACTCCGATGAACCAACTGGTGGCGCAATTCGATGAAACTCCGCTGGCTGCGGCCTCCATCGCTCAGGTGCATCGGGCCGTGCTCTGGAGTGGGCAGCAGGTGGTCTTCAAGGTGCGCCGGCCGGGCATCACCGATGTCATTAAACGGGACGTGGATATTCTCTACCGGCTGGCCACTCTGATCGAGCGCTACGTTCCCGACCTCGCCTTTCTCAACGCCACTGGTCAGGTGGAAGAGTTCGACCAGGCGATCAACGAGGAGATGGATTTTATTCGGGAAGCGGAGAACGCGGCTCGCTTTCGGGCCAACTTCGAGGGCAGCAGCGATGTATACGTTCCCAATGTCTTTCAACATCTCAGCACGGAGCGAGTATTGGTGATGGAATTCATCGATGGGATCCGCATCGATGACCTGGAACGGCTTCGGGCGGCGGGATTTGATCTCGAAGCTATCGCCCGGAAAGGGAGCGACACCCTTTTCAAGATGATCTTGATGGATGGTTTTTTCCACGCGGATCCACATCCGGGAAACCTGTTTGTCCTGAGCGATGGGCGCTTGAGTTTTATCGACTTTGGGATCGTCGGACGGGTCCGGGGTGATCTCTTGCAGGCCTGCGGGGATACTTTTGTGGCGCTAATCAAGCGCGACTACGATGCCCTCGCGCGCCAGAGCATCAATCTCGGATTCGCGCCGGATGAAGTCGATCTACTGCGCTACCGCCAGGAGATGCGGGCTGACCTTGAAAATACCATCGAACCCCTCGTGGGGCGCAAACTCCGACAAATGCCGGCCATGGCTTATGTGGAAAGGACCATGGCTTTGGCCGTAAAGCATCGCCTTCGCCTCCCTCGCGAGTTGTTTCTTATCGCAAAATGTTTGGCCGTTTTCGAAACCGTTTTCCGGCGGCTTTCCCCGGAGCTGGATTTTTTCAAACTCGCGCGGCCCTACGCCCGCAGGCTTGTGACCCAGCGGCTATTCGTCGGCACCTTGGCTAGAAAATTCCGGCGTGAAGCCATGGATCTGGTCGATGTAGCGCGCGGGCTCCCCCGCGAGTTGCATTCGGCCCTGCGCAAGATCACCAAGAACGACTTGCATTTGAAGCTGCAGCTTACGGATATCGATCCTTACCTGCGCCGCTTCGACCGCGCCAGCAACCGCTTGACCTTCGCCGTTATCATTTCAGCGATCATCCTGGGCTGCTCCATCATCATCACGGTCGCCAGCGAAACCGTCGCTCTCCAGTGGTTGGTGGTTGGGGGTTTTGTGTTTGCGGTCTTGTTGGGGTTGTGGCTCATCATAGCGATCTTGCGTTCGGGAATGCTCTGATCAGAAATACCGGTTTCCTTTTGCCACGTCAGTCTTCTCCGGCCGCGCCTGGCCTCGGCAATTTGACTTCTCAGCCGATTTCGAATACAAGAACTTCCCGCGTCCGCAGAGAGACAACTTCGCTGGTACGCGGTGAAACAACAACGAGGATTCGAAACAGAACAAACGCGATGCGCTGGACGAGAAAGAAAAAAGCAGAAGAGCATGCTGCCAAGCCGGACCCGCACGAGGACGGGCAGCGCTGCTTCATCATCGGCGCCAATTACTATGTCCCAGAAAATGAGGTGCGCTCGGAAGAGATCGAGCGCCGCGCAGGTTTTCGGGTGCTGGGGCTTCGGCAGGGGATTCTGGAAGAAGGGACCGGCGTCAAGAGCAGGCGTTATTGTTCTGCCGACGAGCACCCGAGCACGCTGGCGACGGTCGCCGCTCAGAAACTGCTGGAGGGCTCGGGCATGGCTAGGGAAGGGGTCGACGCCCTGCTCTTCGCTGCCAACACGATGGATGAGACTGAGCCTATCACGGCCATGAGAGTCCACGAGGCGCTTGGCCTGAGGGCCGATGCCTTTGTGGCCGACATTAGGGATGCATGCAACAGCGCTCTCAAGGCAATGATCATCGGCGCTGGACTTATCCGCAGTGGAATGGTTTCCAACGTCTTGGTGGCTGTGGGGGAGCGCCTGCACGACGGTATCTATCTCGACATTCGATCCAAAAGTGAGCTGGTCAACCGCTATCTCGCCGGCCTCACCCTTGGGGACGCGGGCGCCGCCGTCATGCTTTCGGCCAGGGGCTCCATGCGCTGTTTCGAGATAGTCCATCAGACCTGGGAGGTAGATTCCTCCAAGCGGGATCTGGCCCGGATTGAAGCAGGGGGGACGCGGTGCCTGACGGATCCTGAAAAGATCTACTTCGTAAGCAATGCTAAAAAGCTGTGCCAGATTGCGCTGGACAAACTTCCCAAGCTGATAAACAAGGCCGGCAGGCAGTTGGGCTGGGATCTTTCATCGATCGGCTTCATTCCTCACCAGGTGAGCAATGGCGTGATTAAAGCCATCGCCCGGATGTGCGGCGTTCCGATGGACAATGTCATGATCACGCTTGACCGCTTTGGTAACACCGGGGCCGCCACCATTCCCATGGCCTTGGCCCTGGCCTTGGAGAACGGCTTTGCCTCGACCTTCCGCCGGATTATTCTGGTGGGAGGAGCGGCGGGATTCTCCGGCGCCGTGCTCGCCCTGGAACGTTTCTCCCAGATGCAAAATCTGTCCCAACAGTTGGAGCAGTTCTCAGCCCGGTTTCAGCAATCCAACGTCTCGGCTGACCTGATCAGCTAAGCGTGGGGAGCGTGAGTGAGCTTCTCGGTGGTTTCCCGCAGCCTGCCGCTGATAATTCGCGAGAGATTGAGGAAAAGCTTGGCGGCGGTGTAGGGGAATCTCTTTCTTAACCGCTCAAGGGCGCCCGCATCGATGCCGAGCAGCTCCACGTTGTCCAGAGCCACCACGTCAGCGGCCCGCACAGTGTGCTCGACGATCGCCATCTCACCAAATATTTCACCTGGATCGAGGATTTTGATGGGCGTGGGTTTACCATCGGGACCGGGATGGGTCACCGCGGCCTTGCCGCTAACGATCAAGTACATCTCTTTGCCCACATCTCCTTTCCTAACAATGGTTTGGCCCTGCATAAAAGTGCGAAGCCTCCCCATTACAGCTACCTTCTTGGCTTCCCATAGCCAGAAGTTTTGAAAGATCGGCGTGGTTCCTACAATGTCTTTGTTCATCTTGGCGAGCAGCGTGTCCCACACGGTGACCAATCTCGTGGTCATCATGAGAATGGGCGTGAACGTCATTTCCGCGACCATCGCGACGATCATGACTACGGCCGACAGGACGCCAAAGTAAATTGTGGGCATGAAATTGGAGAACACGAGAATGATAAAGCCGGCGGCGAGAGCGAGAGAACTATAGACGATCGGCCGGCCGAGGGCCTCCAGGGTTCGGTAGGTTGCCGCCTCCTGGTCGTGCACTTCGTTGAGCTCGCGGGCGTAGTGCACCATGAAATGGACGGTATCGTCCACGGCGATGCCCAGGGCGATGGCGGCGATCATCGAGGTGCCAACGTTTAACGGAATTCCCAGGGCGCCCATAAGTCCGAAGTTGAACACGATGGGCACGGCGTTGGGAATCAAGGAGATAAAACCAGCCTTGAGAGACATAAACAGCGCCGCATGAATTAGCCCGATGATGAGAAAAGTCTGACCGAAGCCCGTGATCTGGTTCCAGGCCATGTAATCGGCGGCGTTGTTGATGAGAATTCCTTCGCCGGTAAATTGAACCCGTAGGTTTTTAGGGAAATTTTTCTCGATATAGTTCCTGATCTGGGCCAGAAGCTGCGAAAGCTCGTAGGAGCTGGTGATGTTGTGTCGCGCCGCGACGTTGATGGTGGAGTAATTGTGGTCTACGTATTTGGCCAGGTCAGGCCCCTCAAGGGTCAACAGATACTGGGCCACCTGCTCTGGGGTCTCTGGAATAGCGTCAAATTTCGCGTCCCCCGTATTCATCTCCCGGTTCATGAGGCGAAGGTAGTTGGTAAGGGAAATCGTGTTATCGATCTTTCCCAGACCCCTGATATACTCTTGGAGCTTTGCCACGTGCCCGAGGGTCTGGGGGTCTTTGGCTCCATCCTCTCTCCCGGTCTCTACTACGATGTAAAAGTTGACCGCCCCGGAGAGAGACCGGTGCAGATCATTGACCCGTCGCCGGATGAAGGTATCTTCCTTGAAGAAGCTGATGAAGTCCGTGTTTACCTCCATGATGTACCAGCCGTAGATCGATACCACGGTAAGCAGGGTGGTGACGATCATGATCGGCCAGCGCCAACGGAAGTCCCATTGCCCCAGTTTTCTCATAAATAGCGCAACGCCGCTCGCCGCCCTTCCTTCAGTGGCGCCGTGCGCCGTGGACGGACGGGCCGCCGCTTTGCGTGTGGGCCAATAGAGGAGGGCCACCGGGACGATTATCGCCGAAATAATCCAGTTGGAGGTGAGACCCACGGCGGAGGCGACACCGAACTGAATCAGCATCGTGATGTCGCTGGTCACTAAGCTGCCGAATCCGATGACGGTGGTGAAAGTGGTGATCAGGATCGGGAGCGCGGTTTGGACCGCCACTTTGCGCACCGCCTCGACCTTCTCAACCCCTTGTTCCAGCTCGTAATCGAATTCCGAAATCATGTGGGAATCTTCGGTGAAACCTATGGCCACCATGAGGGCTGGGATGATCGCGGTAATGACATTCACGGGGTATCCAATCAGCACCATCTCGCCCAGAACCCAGATGATGCTGATAAGACCTGTAACGGCTGGGATCAGGCAGCCTTGAAGGGTGCGGAAAGTGATCAAGAGGGTAAACAGGAGAAAGACAATTGCGATAGGGACTAGATAGACCATATCACCCTGGATGTATTCTCCGAGGGTAACCTTGGTGAGCGGGGTGCCTATCTGGTAGATATCCAGGCGGTCCCGCTTCTCCTTTTCGATCAGTCCGTCCACGAGCCGAG
>JACPFE010000080.1 GCA_016183145.1 Deltaproteobacteria bacterium
AAAAACCCTCCGTTCATCCTTCGAGAGCCTCAGGACGAACGGAGGACCGGTTGAAATGATTGGAGATTTTCCGTTCATGCTGAGCTTGTCGAAGCATTCCTAGGGGTTTTTCAGCAGAATCGAAACAGAGGTGATTTTTTCAGCCGCCGGCAACGTATGCAGCCGACAAATCCTACGGCAGGATCGAGAAAATTCTCAGCGGCGCGCCGCTGCCGCCTTTGATCTTCATAGGTATAGCGTAAATCATCGCGCCTTTAGCCGGGAGCCGTTCCATAGAAGCGACATTCTCAAAAATGGGCACATTAGCGCCGCCGAAGATCTGGTGCGCAATAAAATTCCGCGACGGTCCGTGATCGATGCTCGGCGTGTCGAGGCCGACGGCCTTGACGCCGCGCTGCTTGACGAGAAACTCGGCGGCCTCTTTCGAGAAGCCGGGAAAGTGCAGATTAGCCGTATCCCCCGCAGCGTCCGTACCGAAATAACGCTTGCGATCACTCCAATATTTTCCCCACCCCGAGTGCATGAGCAGGATGGCGCCTTTCGGAATCCTTCCGAATCTCTTCTCCCAAGCCTGGAGATCACCCACGCGCAACAAGTAGTCCCGATCCGCCTCTGCACTCGGCCGCACGTCGATGACGACGCCGGGTCCGATGGTCTGCGCCAGCGGGATCCTCTCCGTGGTCCATTTGCCTTCGGCGAAGTGAAACGGCGCGTCGAGGTGCGTTCCCACATGCTCCGAGCCGCTGTAGTTGTAAGAGGAATACCAAAAACCCTGCGGGGTTCGCCCTTCGTTCACGATTTCTAAATTGAACGGCTTGGCCGTGGGCCAGTGCAGTGTGTCGGCCGCGAAAGGATAGGTCATATCCACGAGCTTTTTTTCGTCAATGCTATGAACGGCCGACGCGAAGAGCATCGTGAAGACGGCAACCACAAGAACCAATTTCATTCTCGTTCCCTCCTGCCGGCAATTCTTGCGAACCGAAGAATTAGGTGGTGTTTCAGAAGTCGGCTGAATAACGTGGCACGCCACCGTCGTCATTCCCGCGCAAGCGGGAATCCAGGTTTTGTGTGCATGCCCCTCTGCCGCCACACTGGATGCCCGCCTTCGCGGGCATGACGGACTTTCTCTTCGCCTGAAGCCTGCCCATAGCAGCGCCGTCGAAGGGGCGAGGGGTTTCAACCATCCTCGAGAGAGACGCCCATACTAACGAATCGGTGCGCCCCCACCTTAGGTTGGATTATTTGCTCTTCCGCACCGCCTCCAGCTCTCTTTTGGCTTCGATGAACCCTGGATTGATCTTGAGCGTGGCTTCGAACTCCTTCTCCGCCTCGGCGTAGCGGCCGCGCTCGGCGAGCATCTTCCCTAATTCGTAGTGCGCGATCTCATCATCGGGACAAAGAGCGAGCCCGCTGCGGTAGAGCGTAACCGCCCGCTCGCGATCGGCGCTCGTCTGCGCCTTATCGAAGTATTCGCGAAAGGCGCGGTTGCAGTCGCGCTGCTTTTGCTCTTGCGCCTTTTGACCGGCCTTGATCGCTTCGATTTCTTTCCTCTGCCGGGCGATTTCCTCGTCTTGCTGCTTGATTTGTTCCGCTTGCTTCTCAAGTTCAGCCGTCAGGCAAGAAGAGAGAAACATTAGAGCCAGCAAGAGCGCGGCAACGCCGCTCAACGTAGACCTGTTCTCGATATGCGTCATGAGAGAAGTAAACAACTCTCGCGTCGAAGGCGAGAGGTTTCAATTCTCATCGGCTCGAAGCCGACAAAAAACATTCCCTCTCCACCACGTCTTCGTGGGGGAGAGGGTGAGGGTGAGGGGTCTCCCTTGGAGACATTGCGCGACATACTTCGCCCCAAGCGTGCCCTGAGGTTAGCCCGTCCTGAGCCTGCCGAAGGATCGAAGGGGCGAGGAATTTTAACCATCCCCGAGAGAGACATTGATCGAAAAAGTTCGAGACATGCCACAACTGCGCGTTCTCAATAACCCAGCGCGTAGGCGACCCGGCGCGGATCGGCGCCGCCGAGCCAGCAGCCGTTTTCCCGATCTCTGACGATGACCTTGGCGCTACCGAAGGACCAGCGGTCGACGACCGCGACCTCGTGCCCTTTCTTGCGTAAGCCATCGAAGGTCGCCGAGTCGAAGCCTTCTTCCATGCGCAGCGCTTCGGGCAGTTGATCTCGCGGCGGCGTGCCCGGCTGGTGGCTCCAGCGCGGGGCTTCTACGGCGCTCTGCGGGTCCATTTGCAAGTCCACCAGGTCGTGGATGATCTGGAAATTGGTCTGCGGCTGCTCGTCGGCTCCCGGACTGCCGCCGACGGAGAACACTTCGCCGTCTTTGAAAAGCATGTAAGTGTTCAAAGTATGGGCGGGCCGTTTTCCCGGCTTGAGCGCATTCGCTTTGCTCGGATCGAGGCCGAAGCTGCACAACCGATTGTTCAAGATGACCCCGGTGTCCCCGGCGATCACGCGCGAACCAAAGGCCGCGAAGACGCTCTGGATGAACGAGATCGCGTTGCCGTCGCGGTCCGTGGCGCAAAGATAAGTCGTGTCGCTACTCTGGTTGGCCGCCGCCGTTTGCGGGCGATTCATGATTTCGCCGACGAGCGCGCGCCGCTTCGCCGCATGTTCCTTGGAGATCAACATGGCGATCTTGGGATCGCCGAACTTGGGATCTTCGAGGTATCGGATGCGGTCCTCGAAGGCGAGCTTTTTCGCCGCCACCTGATAGTGAATCATGTCGGCACGGCTCATGCTGCCGTCGTGAAACGGCCAGGCCTCGGCGATGTTGAGCATCTCGAGCACCATGAACCCTTGAGAGACCGGCGGCTGCTCATAGACCAACGTATCCCGGTAGGTCGAGCTGAGGGGGGAGAGCCATTGGCAAACGACCGGCTGCAAATCCTCTTGAGCGAGAATACCCCCCTCCGCTTTTATCGTCGCGCAGATTTTCTCGGCGACTTCGCCGGAATAGAAGCCGTCGCGCCCTTTGACCGCGATCTTATCCAATACCTCACCAAGTCCCTTTTGCACCAGGAGCTTCCCTGGTCCGGGAGCGCCGAGAGGTTTCCGGAAACAGCGGTCCACCCAGGGAAACTCCGCGCCGAACTCATCGATCGCTTCGGCGAACTCCAGCGAAATCGGGAAGCCCTCCCGGGCGATGCGCAACGCGTCGGCCATGAGCCGGGGCAAGTCCTTGGTGCCGTATTTCTTGTGCAGCTCCAGCCAACCATCGACTGCTCCCGGCACCGCGACGCTGAGCGCACCCGATGTCGGCACGCCGTTGAGCCCGCGCTCAAGAAAATAATCGATGCTCGCCTTGGCCGGCGCCGGGCCGCTGGAGTTGAGCGCCTCGACCTTTCCCGTCTTCTTCATATAAACCAACGCGAACAGATCTCCGCCGGGCCCGCTCGCCTCTGGCTTCACCACCGCCATGACGAACGCCGCGGCCAGAGCGGCGTCCACCGCGTTGCCGCCTTCTTGAAGAACTTTTACGCCGGCGAGGGACGCCAGCGCATGCCCCGACGAAACCATCCCGTTGCGGCCCATCAACGCCGGTCTCGCTGCTTTGGTGAAATTCATCACGCTCCTATTCCAAGAATCCGCGCGGCGTTGCCGCCGAGAATCTTTTCTCTTTCCGTCGTATTGAGTTCAAGCCCGTCGATGGCTTTCAGGCTGTTCTTGACCAACAGGCAACCCTCCTCCGGGCCGTAAGGATAATTGGTTCCGAGCACCATCCGCTCGGTGCCAAAGAAATCTTTGACGCAGCGCAGGGTCGAAGCTGGGTGATCCGCCGTGTCGACGTAAAATCGCCTGAAAGAATCCAGGGGGTTTTCCTTCAGGCCGTATCTCTGGCGGATCTCCTCCGTCCGTCCGCTGTAGATGTTGATCGCTCGCTGGGCGAAAAACGCCAGCACGCCGCCGACGTCGGCGACGACGAAGTTGATCTCGGGAAACTGTTCCAGCACCCGGCCGTACACGAGTCGAGTCATCGCCACCGTGCTGTCGAAGGCCCAGCCGAAGATCAGCGTCGGCATGATATCGATCCCCGTTGCCTCCGTTGCCAGCGGCGCCGTCGGATGCACGTAGACGGGTAGTTTATACTTCGCCAGCCGCTCGTAGATCGGAAACAGCTCCTCACGGTCGAGCGCCTGGCCATTCAGATTCGCAAAGCAACCGAAGCCTTTCAGGCCCAGCTCGTTGACCGAGCGCTCCAGCTCATCGAGCGAGGCTTTGACGTTGCAGGTCGGCAGCGTGAAAAAGCCGACGAAGCGCTTGGGATGCTTGCGCGCGATCTCGGCAATGGCGTCGTTGGCGACGCGCGCTATCTTCACCGCGTCCTCCCCTTCGAACCGGTCCGCGCCCGGCGCCGGAATCGTCAGCACGTGGATATCGACGCCCAGGCGGTCCATATGCTCCAGCCGCCGTTCGATGTTCTGGCCCTGAAAGGTCGCCGTGTTGATCCGGCATTTAAGTTTCTTGTCGTAAAAATAGCTCATGCCGCTGTACGGGTCGGGCGCTTCGAGGATCACGGCGCCATCGAGGAGCTTCATCTCGTCGAGGTACGACCGCGGGAAAATATGCGCTTGAAAGTCGATGACCATTTGCGGTCCCGTTGAGTGCTCGCGTTCCGGCCCCTTCGTCATTCCCGTGAAAACGGGAATCCAGCGGGGGACGGGCTACTTTTTCGTCTTCGAAAAAGGTGCCTGTCCCCTTTCCGGCGCTGGATTCCGGCTCGCGCTAGCTATCGCCAGCTTGGCCGGAATGGCGCCTGAGTTGCGCGACGGCAGTATAAAATAGCGCACGTGACTGTTCCCTGTTCAGAGCCCGTATAGCGCCCGAGCGTTGTCATCGAGAATCTTGCGCACCACCGGCGGCGGCAGCGAGCCGTCTTCCTGCAATTTTCGCAGGGCGAGAATCTCCGACGACGTGTCGTTATGCCCGTAGTCGGTACCGATCACCAGCATGTCGTCTCCCGAGTATTTTAGCACATAGGGCAAATCGTCGTCGGTCTGGCAGGCGACCCAGATTTTGTTTTTGCGCAGGACTTCGCTTTTATTCACCGTCCTGCCCTGGCGCTCGAAGCGCCGGGCAAAATCGTGAATCGCGTAAGGCACCCATTGCGCGCTGACTTCGATGAATCCCCATTTCGTATTGGGAAATTTTTCCGGCACACGGTTGAAGATAAGCGAGTGAAAGGAACCGACCACGGCGAGCTTGAATTTGTTGAAACCGCACTCGTCGAGGAAATATTCGTGCACCGCAAAGCTCCCCGTGGCGGAATGAACACAGACCGGCAGGTTGAGCCTGCCCGCCTCTTCGTAGAGCGGAAAAAAATAGGAGTCGCTCACCCGCTTGTCGCCCTCCAGACCGCGCATAAAGATACCGCAGGCGCCGTTCTCCTTGGCAAAGCGGGCCTCGGCCAGCGCTTTGTCCATGGAAAGCAGCGGCAATACCGCCACCCAGCGGAGCCGCTTGGGCGCATTTTTCCAGATGTCGATCAACCAGCGATTGTAGCTCCGCGTCACCGCCAGCTCGACCTCAGGACGGCGCGTGAACGGGCGGAGAAAAACGGTCGGATAGAGCACCTGGACATCGACCCCGAGCTCGTCCATATGCTTGAGCCGCGCCTTGATATCCGCCATTTCGCGGGATTCCTTAGAGGTGTCTTCGTAGCCGACATTGCGCGCTTTGCCGATGGCGGTTCCGTCGATCAGCCAGGATTCGCCGCCGGAACTCGGATCGTTCGGCGTCGGCACGATGCGCGGCCTCATGGAGCGCTCCGCTTCCAGCATATAGTCCCAGGTCCGCTCGGTTTCCAAGACATGGGCATCGGCATCGATGATCGCCATCCGATTATCCTCCCGACCTCGTTTTCGTTACTGCCTGCCTGGGACCAGCGCGCTCCGTCTTGGTACCCACCGAACTGTTGCAACTCTGACAGGTATAGTCGTAAAGCTCCCCGTCCGGCAGCACCAAAAGCAAGCGTTCCCTCACCGGCATCGCTTTGCCGCACTTGTTGCAATAAAGCAGCGCCGCGTTGAGTTGATCGAAGGACCGCTCCATCGCCGACCAGCTACGCCTTGTGCTCGCCCTCTTGCTCGGCGGCTTTGCGCGCCTTGGCTTCCTTGATGACCTTCTCGGACAGGTGCGGCGGCACCTCTTCGTAGTGGGAAAATTCCATCTGGAACTCTCCCCGGCCGCTGGTAATCGAGCGCAGGTCGGGCGCGTACTTCAGCACCTCCGCCATGGGCACTCTGGATTTGATCACCTGGCTGTGTCCCTTGGTATCCATACCGAGCACCTTGCCGCGCCGGCTGTTCAAATCGCCGATGACGTCGCCCATGCACTCGTCGGGCACCGTCACTTCCATATTCATGATCGGCTCCAGCAGCACCGGCTTGGCCTTCTCGACGGCGTTCTTAAAGCCCAGCGAGCCGGCGATCTTAAAGGCCATGTCGGAGGAATCGACATCGTGGTAGGAGCCGTCGTAGAGCGTCACGCGCACGTCCACCATCGGATAGCCGGCCAGGTAACCACCGGCCATCGCCTCGCGCACACCCTTTTCCACCGCCGGGCTGTAGTTGCGCGGGATCGCGCCGCCGACGACCTCGTCGACGAATTCGAACCCCGCGCCGTGGGGCCGCGGTTCGACCTTGATCCAGGTGTCGCCGTACTGGCCGCGGCCCCCGGTCTGTTTTTTCAAGCGCCCCTGAGCGCTGGCGCTGACGCGAATGGTTTCCTTGTAGGGCACCTTGGGCGCCTTGAGAACGACTTCCGCGCCGTATTTGCGTTTGAGTTTTTCGACGATGATCTCGATATGCTGCTGCCCCATGCCTGAAAGAATAAAATCCCGCGTCTCCTCGTCGCGATGCAGCTCGATGGTCTGGTCCTCTTCCATCATCCGGTGTAGACCCTGGGGCACCTTTTCTTCATCGGACTTGGTCTTGGGCTCCAGGGCGAAGGAAATGACCGGGGCGAAGCGCGCCGGGCCGTCGTACTGGATCGGCGCCCTTTCATCGCACAGCGTATCGCCGGTGGTAACCTCTTTGAGCTTGGCCGCCGCCACGATCTCGCCGGCCGAAGCTTCCTTGACCCCGTCCTGCTTTTTGCCCTCCAGGCGAAACATATGGCCGATCTTTTCCTTCGCCTGCTTGTTCGTAACATAGCATGTCATGTCCGAAGCGATTTTGCCGGAGACAACGCGCATGACGGAGAGCTTTCCGGCGAAGGGATCGCTGATGGTTTTAAACACGTAGGCGGAGAAGGGCGCCGACGGGTCTTGAGGCCGCTTCTCGACTTCGCCGGTGACCGGGTTATTACCCACCATTTCGCCCTCTTCCGGGGGTGCCGGCAAGTAATCGGCAATGGCATCCAGCAATTGCGGGATGCCGATCTGGCGGGTGGCGGAACCGTAAAGGATCGGGAAGAGTTTTCCCTGGCGCGTGCCCTCGCGCAGGGCTTTTTTTACTTCCTCCAAGGAGAGCTCTTTGCCGTCCAGATATTTTTCCAACAACTCGTCGTCGATCTCCGAAACGTTTTCCAACAACTGCTGGTGCGCCTCATCAGCGGCGCTTTTCAAATCGCCGGGAATCTCGCTCTCGGCGAACTTGCCGCTCTCGCCTTCATAGAGATAGGCTTTCATCGAAAGCAAATCGACGACTCCCTTGAAGCCGGCTTCGACGCCGATGGGCAGTTGGAGATAGACTCCCTTGGCTTCGAGGGTTTTTAGCATCGCGTCGATGCGCTCCGCCGCGTTGTCCTGTTCGTGGTCCATTTTGGCGGCAAAGATCAGGCGGCTGATCCGGTTCTCATTGGCTCTGGTCCATAAGCGCTCCGACTCCACACGCAAGCCGACCGATGGATTGAACACGAAAACCGCGCTGCCGAAAGCGCGCATGCAATTGATCGCGTCGGCTAAAAAGGCCGCGTAACCCGGCGTATCGATCAGGCTTAAAGCATGTTTTTTCCACGACAAGGAGTGAAAGGCCGTCGAGATCGATACATGATGCTTGATCTCTTCCGGCTCGTAATCCAGTACCGTGGTCCCGTCCTGCACCCGCCCCAGCCGCTGGCTCGCCCCGGCGGCAAACAACATCGCTTCACCCAAAGAAGTTTTTCCCGAGCCCCCTTGACCTAGAATGCCGACGTTACGAAGTTTATCGAGTTCCGCTGCAACCATAGTTGTGGAATCCCTCCTTGTGCTATTTCTGCGCTCTTGCTTTTACTTCCTGCAGTGAATTCCTGTCATAAATGATCCGAAGTCCTTCAAGCGTCAAGAATTCGTCCACTGCATCGATGGTGGAGCACTCCGACGCGATGAGCGGCGCCAAACCACCGGTGGCGATGACCTTGGCCGGCGTGCCGATTTCCTTTTGCATCCGCCGCACGATGCCGTCGACCAGACCGACGTAGCCGAAGAAAATGCCCGATTGGATCGATTGAACCGTGTTGCGGCCGACGACTTCATTCGGCCTGACGATCTCGACGCGGGGCAGCTTCGAGGCGCGCTGGAACAGCGCCTCCACTGCGATGGAAAGTCCCGGCGCGATGGCGCCGCCGACGTACTCCCCCTTTTTCGAAATATGATCGACGGTGGTTGCCGTGCCGAAATCCACCACGATGCAGGCGTCGTGGTATTTCTCATAGGCCGCGATGCCGTTGACGATGCGGTCGGCGCCGACATCCTTGGGACTGTCGTAAAGAATCGGCATGCCGGTTTTGATGCCGGGCCCGACCATCAGCGGCTCGATGTGGAAAACCTTGAGCGCGAGCTCATGGGCCATACTCATCATCGGCGGCACGACGCAGGAAACGATGAGCGCGCGGATCTGGTCGCAGCGAAACCCCTTTGCGGCGATCAGCTGAGAGATGGTGACGCCGTATTCGTCGGCGGTTTGCTCCGCCTGGGTCCGCAGCCGCCAATGGGTGATAAGCCGGCGCTTCTCGTAAAGCCCGAGAACGATGTTGGTATTGCCGATATCGATAGCCAGCAGCATAGGGTTAAGGTCAATCCTCGATCGCAGTCACATCCCCGGCGACGACTCGCTGCCGTTCGCCCCGATCATCTTCCACGAGCAGCGCGCCGTCGCGATCGATGCCCACCGCTTGGCCGATCAGTACGTCTCCCCCCATCTCCACCCGTACCGTCTTTCCTTTGAGCCCGAAGCGGGCTTGCCAGCGGGGCGCGATGGCGTCGAATCCGAAGTCTTCGAGAGTTCCATAGCATCTGTCGAGGTCTTGAATCAATCGCCGGAGGACGAGCTCGCGGCTAAAGCTATTGCCGGCGACCTCCATCAAGGAGGTGGCCCGATCCCGTATGGTTTCCGGCATCCGTTCGCGCGGAAAGTTGAGGTTGACGCCGATGCCGAGGATCACAAACTCGATACGTTTGGCGTCACAAGAGGATTCCGTCAAGATTCCCGCCAGCTTCTTGCCCTGAAGCAGAATATCGTTGGGCCATTTGATGGCCGGAGGTTCAACAATGAACTCTGCCACCGTATCCGCCAGGGCAACCGCCGCCATTAAGGTGATTTGCGGCGCGTGAGCCGGCGCGAGCGTGGGCCGGAGTAGCAGCGAGAAATAGAGATTGCAATACGGCGGCGACTCCCAGCTCCGGCCCAAGCGGCCGCGGCCGTCGGATTGATGCTCGGCGATCACCACCGCGCCTTCGGGCGCGCCCGCGTCGGCGAGGCGCCGCGCATAGCTGTTGGTGGAATCGATCTCCTGGAAGTAGTGAAACTTGGTGCCAAGGCGTTTGGTCGCCAATTCGCTCTGAATGATGTCGAGGCACAGCGGCGCATATCCTAATTCGGCCGCCCTTTTTTCGCGATCGTTAGCACACATGATTCATATTAGACAAGGCCGAGGGGCAAACCCCTCCGGGAGAAAGCCTGCCCTGAGCGAAGTCGAAGGGGCAATGGTCCTGTGCCTTGAAGCGGATTGCGAGCCGCCCACCCGGAGCAAACAGCAGTGAAAACACGTAACCGCGTGACTAAACACGACACAAGTCAATGCAATTGCACGTCCGGGTGCCTTCTCCCTCCAGGCTTCACCCCTCGGCCTGCGCTGTCGCTTTACCTGGGACCGTGAATAATCCGGCTTAGACATTCATCGTGATCTTCATATTGAAATCGACCACCGGCGCCGAATGGGTGAGAGCCCCTGAGGAGATGAAATCGACGCCGGTTTCGGCAACCTGTCGAATATTCTCCGAGGTAATCCCGCCGGAAGCTTCCACCCAGGCGCGCTTATTGATCAAACGCACCGCCTCGGCCATCTGAGTTAAGCTCATGTTGTCTAGCATGATGACGTCGGCGCCGGCGTCGATCGCCTCCTGAACTTGCTTAAGATTGCCGGCTTCGACCTCCACTTTGGCCATGAACGGGGCGTGGCGGCGCACCGCTTTGACCGCCTCGGCGATGGAGCCTGTCGCTTCGATATGATTGTCCTTGACCAGAGCGGCGTCGTATAGACCGATGCGATGATTCATGCCGCCGCCCATGCGCACCGCGTACTTCTCCAGAGTGCGCAGCCCCGGCGTGGTTTTTCTGGTGTAGAGCACCTTGCAGGGAAAGTCTTTGACCGCCTCCACGTACTTATGGGTCAGAGTCGCTGTGCCGGAAAGCCGTTGGAGAAAGTTAAGCGCCGTGCGCTCGGCGAGCAATAGGGCGCGCACCGGCCCGACCGCTTCGGCGACCACCGTCCCGTTCTTCACCTGGGTTCCGTCCTTGGTGAGCAAGTGCACCGCCACCCTGTGATCGATGAAATAAAAGATTCGCTCGAGCAGCACCAAGCCCGCCACTACGCCGTCTTTTTTGGCGCGGAAAAGTCCCGTCCCCTGGCATTCCGCCGAGATCGTCGCCATCGTCGCCAGATCGCCGGCGCCGATATCCTCATCCAGTGCGTCGCGGATCAACCGCTCGATCTGTGGACTGACGTGAATATCCATCGCGATCAGCTCCTTTCCGACTGGGCTTTTTCGATGCGCGTGAGGCTCAGGTTGAGCGTGCGAATTTTTTCCTCATACTGCCCGGCCTTTTCCCTCTCTTTGCGCACGACTTCCTCCTTGGCCTTGCTGATGAAATCGTTGTTCTGTAGTTTCTTCTGAACCCGTGAAAACTCCTCTTCGAATTTTCGTATCTCTTTTGTCAACCTGGCCCGTTCCTCGTCGAGGTTGATGAGATCGCCGAGGGGTAGATAGATCTCGGTCGCGCCGATCACCGCCGTCGCCGCTCCCTTCGGCCGCTCCCCGGAGATCGCATATTCCGCCGCGCCGACCCGCGACAGCAAACGTAGGTAAGGCTCCTGGGAACGCAGAAACGCAAGATCCGCTTCCGGCCCGTGAAAAATGGCTTTTACCTCTTTCCCCGGCGGACAGTTCATCTCGGCGCGGAGGTTTCTGACGGCGCGCACCACGCCCATGAGAAATTCCATCTGCTTCTCGCTGTTCCCGTCAATCCAAGCCGGCTCGGAGCGCGGATAGGCTTGAACCATGATGCTCCGGCGGTTTTCCCCCAGCACCTGCCAGATTTCCTCGGTGACGAAAGGCATCAAGGGATGAAGCAAGAGCAATATCTGTTCGAGCAGCTCGGCGAGAATCCGCCTACTTCGGTCTGCGTCGGCGACCACCGTCCCGTTGAGCGCAAGCTTGCTCATCTCGATGTACCAGTCGCAGAACTCATGCCAGGTGAATTGATAAAGAACGTTGGCGTAATCGTTGAAACGGTAGGCGTCCGCGGCTTCCCGCGCTTGCGCTATCGTCGTCGCTAGACGGGAACGAATCCAACGCTCCGCAAAATTGAGATCCGCCCCGGCCAGCGCCCGATCGCTGCGTACTTCTGTCACGGAAACTTCGCTCCGCTTCATGAGCACGAACCGGGCCGCGTTCCACAGCTTGTTGACAAAATTTTGATAGCCCGCGATGCGCTCTTCGGCGAGCCTGATGTCGCGCCCCATGGCCGCCATCGCCGCCAGCGTAAAGCGAAACGCGTCGGTGCCGTATTGGTTCATGATGTCGAGGGGATCGATGACGTTGCCCTTCGATTTCGACATCTTCTGTCCCTGTTCGTCGCGCACCAAGGCATGGATGTAGACATCGCGGAAGGGCACGTCGCCCATGAATTTAAGACCCATCATGATCATCCGCGCCACCCAGAAAAAAAGAATATCGAAGCCTGTGACCAGCGTCGAAGTCGGGTAGAAGGCTTTCAAATCTTCGGTCTGCTCCGGCCAGCCCAGAGTCGAGAAGGGCCAGAGCCCGGAGGAAAACCAAGTGTCCAAGACGTCGGGGTCTTGAACCAATTCTTTACCGCCACACTTCGGACAAGACTCGGGCGTGCCACGCGCGACGATGGGATGCGCCTCTTTGCCGAGCAGATATTCGCCGCCCCCGGCCTCAATGATGTTTGCCGCGTCGCAGCTCTTACAGTACCAGGCCGGGATCTGGTGGCCCCACCAGATTTGCCGCGAGATCGTCCAGTCCTTGATATTCTCCATCCAGGCAAAGTAGGAGTTGCTCCATCCTTCGGGAATGATGCGAATCCGTCCATCGCGCACCACTTGCATGGCAGGCTCGGCCAACGGCTTGATGGCGACGAACCATTGCGGCGTCAAATAGGGCTCGACCACGGTTTGGCAGCGGTAGCAATGGCCGATCGCATGCCGATATGGCTCAGTTTTTTCGAGGCAGCCTTTTTCTTTCAGCTCCGCGACGATGAGCTTGCGGGCTGCGAATCGGTCTTGGCCGCGATAGCGCTCGATCCATTCGCCGCCCTCGCCTCGGGACAAAAACGCCGCGGCATCGATCTTTGCATCGGCGTCGAAGATGCTGATCTTCTCTAGGCCGAAGCGCTCGCCGATCTCGAAATCGTTGAAGTCGTGGCCGGGCGTGATTTTTAGCGCCCCGGTGCCAAATTCCTTATCGACGTAAGAATCCGCCAGCAATGGGATCACTCGCCCGGCAATGGGCAAACGAATCTTTTTCCCGATAAACTCCCGGTAGCGCTCGTCTTCCGGATGAATCGCCACCGCCGTATCGCCGAGCATCGTCTCCGGCCTTGTGGTGGCGACAATCAGGGCCTTCGACGGATCATCGGCCAACGGATAGCGGATATGCCAGAGGTGGCCGTCGGTCTCTTCGTGGACCACCTCGATGTCCGCCAGGGCCGTCTTGCAGCGCGGGCACCAATTGATCAGCCTCTCGGCCCGATAGAGCAGCCCATCCTCCCAGAGCCGGACAAAGGCTTCGCGCACGGCGCGGGAAAGACCTTCGTCCATGGTGAAGCGTTCGCGCTGCCAGTCGCAGGAGACACCCAGCGCTCTGAGCTGGCGCAAAATTGTGTTGCCCGCTTCTTCTTTCCAGGCCCAAACCCGCTCGATGAACTTGGCGCGGCCGACCTGAGCCCGCGTCAATCCCTGTTCCGCCAACCTGCGCTCGACGACATTTTGCGTGGCGATCCCCGCGTGGTCCGTTCCGGGAACCCACAGAACCCGGTAACCGTCCATTCGCTTATAACGGCAAAGAATATCCTGGAGCGTGTTGTTGAGCGCATGCCCCATATGTAAAGAGCCCGTCACGTTGGGCGGCGGGATAACGACGGAAAAATAGGCGCCCGCGCCTTTGGCCGGCGCAAACGCCCCGGAGTCGATCCAGCGGCGATACCATTTACTTTCGACTTCCTTGTGCGAGTACGCTTTCGCTAGTTCCATGGCGTTATTTTTTCGGTCGGGCTTGTTGGATTTCAGCCTCGCTGGTTTCTTCGACCACGTCCAACAGTTCGATGACTTCGGAGTTGCCGGCCAGGGCCGGGGCCCGAGTCGAAGGGTCGGATCGTTTCTCCTTTGAAAGAGTACCTAAACACTCCGCTAAAGCCGACAGCAAAATTTCTTTCTCGATCGGCGTTTTTATGGAAATAAGGTTTTCACGCTGTGGCGTCGGTTCATGAGAGGAACCTTGCACCCAGACGGTCGGGACTTTCCAACTTTGCACCGCCCGGACTCCCTGGGCGAAAGCCCCATCGGGTTCGCCTAACAGTACCAGGTCGACGATCACCGCGTCGAAATCTTTTAACGCCGAGGATTCAGGAATCGCAGACACGATTTTAACCTCATGCTCCGGGAAGAGCGCCAGCGCGATGGCCTGCTGCAACATTCGATGCGGTTCAACGACGAGGATCTTGCTCATGGCGTTTCGCTTACAGCTTGATCGTTATCTTGACAACTCTCTAGCCCCACGCTACATAAATTAAGGTTTTAGTCGGCTTTGACACCAGCGCGAAAGTGGCGGAATTGGTAGACGCGCAGGATTCAGGATCCTGTGGGGTAATACCCGTAGGGGTTCGACTCCCCTCTTTCGCACCAAAACGGTTACTTTTTAACATACAAACCCATCTTTCTCTAACGTCCAAAGTTTGCGCCGTGGACTGAAGCGCCGGTGCCAACTCTCCGCCGGCGATCCCTCGTAGTTCGCATCCGGATGGATTCCCGTGAGAAACGGCGGGGCAGCGAGCGGTTCGGGGTCGTGGCGTTGATTTTGTCCGGTCCGGGAGCAGCGAGCAAAAGGCAGTAGAAGCAAAGTTGCGGCAAAGAGCGGACTACAGAGCGTATATCTTGAAAACCTCGGTCATACCCTTGGGATTGCTTTCTTGCGTGCTAATATTCGCGGCATGTTCTAAGGAATCAGATCAATCATCCCCCGCCGCCAAGGATCCTGACTGGCAAAGAGGCAGGGCCGTCTTCGTGGCCAACTGCGTGGCCTGCCACAACAACGATCCAGCGAAAGACGGCCCCATCGGCCCCGCCATCAAGGGATCGCCGAAAGAATTGATCGCGGCTCGCGTCCTGCGCAACAGCTATCCGCCCGATTACAAAGCCAAGCGCCCGACCAAGATCATGCCCCAGTTCCCATATCTGGAACCGGAGATTCCGTACCTGGCGGCCTACCTGCGCGCAGAGTCAGCCCAGCAGTCCGAGCGCTAGCACGTAGAACACTGCTGTGAGAATAAATCCGCTCCAGAGCGCTCCTGAAACTGAATCCAGAGGCTTCTTCATCGCTCCCTGGGCTCCGACCAGCGCGTTGTATTCCAGCGCGGCGAGAATAATGATGCAAAGCACCCAAAAAAAACCGTGGCCGCCGGATGATGGGTTTACCAATGAAGGATAGTGCCTGGCCGCGCCCATGAAAAATAGCATCGGTATAGAAAAAACAACGTTGGTTCTCGATGTTAGGGCCGCGCGGCGTCCAGATCCGGCCGCGGCAGGCAACGCCTGCCCTCCCTGCGCGACTTGATTGGCTGAGGCGATGACAATCTGCTGATTGGGCCAAATCACGAGCCAAACATTCAAAAACATCATCGTGCCGATCAAGCCGCCGAGAGTAATAGCAACACCGTACTGTCCCGAGTAAAACACCCCGCCCCCCGTGCGCTGCAGCTCGATTAAATACATCAATATCCCCGCCAGAAAGGTGAACATCGCGCTCCAGCGAAACCACCACAGGGCACGCGGCACCAGTTTTTGAATGGCTCCCGTGCGCACCCCGGCTTCGGTCTCGGCGAAAAACGGGGTCTGCACAAAATTGAAATAGTAGAGAATTCCGATCCAGGTGACACCCGCCAGAAAATGAATCCAGCGCAGAAAAAACAATGTGACTTCCATACCTAACCCTCCTTGCTCCCCTGAACCCACAGGTTCAAGGCAAACTGTGATTTAAAACTGCTTATAGTCGGGTCAGTTCATTCTTGTCAAGGCAAATCCTCACGGGACCTCCACGAATAAGATTACAAAATCCGCAGGGGTCAATGGCTATGCTCCATGCTCAGGGCGGCGGCGCACGCCGTGCGGAACGAGCTTTGCTCGCAGCAGTTTAGCTTGACCTATCTAAGGAACTATGACATTTTTCCTGCTATCTTTGGCATTTTGTCGGCTTAGTATTCGAGATTCGAGACATAAGCCCGTGAAACCCAATTCCGCTATTCCCTCCACCGCCCCGCGCAGGATTCCCTCACTGCGCGGTGCCGGCGACCCCTTCAGTTACGTTCGCGAAGAGCTCGAACTCGTGGAACAAAATCTCGCCCAGGCGATCCGTTCGCGTGAACAGACCTTAACCGATATCGCCGCGCACCTGATCCTAGGGGGCGGAAAAAGAGTGCGGCCCGTGGTCACGCTATTGGCCTTTCTCGCCTTCGACGGCAAGCGAACTCAAGACATCGTGGACATCGCGACCTCGATCGAGCTCATTCATACCGCAACCCTGCTCCACGACGACATCCTCGACGGGGCGGAAACCCGCCGTGGCAAAGAATCGGCTTTTAAAAAATTCGGCCTCAAATCGACGCTGGTAACCGGAGATTTTCTTTTCATCAAGGCGTTCGAGTTCGCGGGAAAATTCGACGAGACGGTGGTTCAATGGACGGCCGACGCCTGCGCGCTGTTGACCGAGGGGGAGATCCTTCAGGGGATTTTCAACCGCAACAAAGCCGTAACCGTCGACGACTATATCGAAATTGTCAGACGGAAAACCGCATCCCTGTTCCAAACCGGGGCCAAGGTCGGAGCTTATCTCGCGGGCGCAAATACCGCTCTGATTGAAGCGGCCGACTGCTACGGGCTTAACATGGGCATCGCGTTTCAAATCATCGACGACGTCCTCGACGTCGTGGGCCATTTGGAACTTCTAGGTAAGCCCACAGGCATGGATTTGCGTGACGGGAATCCGTCATTGCCAATCATTTTATCGCTAAATACAGGCGATGCTGCGGTCTGTGAAGTCTTCAAGCAGGCGCGACCGTCAGAGGGTGAGATCTCGACGGCGCTGGAAGCCATCAAGGCGGGCCCGGCCATCCGACAAGCTAAAGCGCTTTCACAGCAGTATGCCGAAAACGCGCTGAGATCGCTCAGGAAATTTCCGCCTTCGCTCCATCGCAACGGGCTCAAGACACTCGTCCAGTTGATTATCGACAGAGATTTCTAGATCGGGCCGCCACACCCGTGGCTGATCCGACCTGGAGCTATCGGCAATTCACGCCACCTATCACACAATGGCCGCGTCTGAAAACCCGCGTGACCGCGCCGTGCAACATATGTTCAACCGCATTGCGCGGCGTTACGATCTGCTCAACCGCGTGATCAGTTTCCGTCTCGACAACCGCTGGCGAGAGCAAGCGATTCAAAGCATTTGGACCGCTCGCGACCCTCTCATTCTCGATCTCGGCGCAGGCACGGGCGATCTGACTTTTTTGGCCGCGAAGTCGACCGGCGGCGGACGGATCGTCGGGTTGGACTTTTCTCTGGAGATGTTGAAGTTGGCGCAAACAAAACGCCGCAGCGTGCCGCATGGCGAACAAACCCGCTTTGTCCTAGGCAGCGCCTTAGTGGCGCCGTTTCGCGACGCCGTCTTTGACGGCGTGATGAGCGCATTCGTCTTGAGAAATGTTTCGGATTTGGCGCTTTTTTTCACCCAGGCATTTCGCGTCCTGCGGCCCGGGGGGAAAATAGTATCCTTGGATATGTTCCCGCCTTCAAAAGGTCTGTTCGCGAAATTCTACGGCCTATATTTTTATCGTCTGGTGCCGTGGATCGGCGCGCTGCTGGCCCATGTTCGCGATGCGTACCAATACCTGTCGGAATCCGTGAGAACTTTCCACTCCCCCGTGATGGTAGCTGAGATTCTGAAGCAAGCCGGCTTTGCGCATATAACCTGGCGCAGATTTTTGTGCGGCGCGGTTTGCATGCACGTCGCAGAGAGGCCCAACCCATCCGGCAT
>JACPFE010000590.1 GCA_016183145.1 Deltaproteobacteria bacterium
CGTTAAGAAAGTCCGGTCCGCTGAAAGGATAGAGAAGCGTTTTCTGGGCCGCCCCCGGGATATTTATTTCCCGGGAGCGTCAATTTTGAATTGCCGAGATTCGGCCGCGCGCCTGGCTCCATTGAACGGCCATCGATTTTTGATGTTCGACGAACGCGTCCAGTTTGGTTAGTCGGTCCAGGGCCAGATCGCTCCCCGCCGGAGATATCCCGGCCATGATCTGCGCCGTGGCAGTTGCGCGCCGATTAAATTCCTGAACCTCGGCGCCTGCCCGGTTTGCCAAGCCAATGAGCGTCAAGAGAACCGTTGCTGCAGTCGCTTGGTAGCAACTACCGGGAATCAAGTAGCTCACTCGAAGTGTTGGCGTAAATGGCTTAAATATAAAAGCTAATCTAATGGCAATTGTCATCGCGGCATGGCCCATCCTTCTGCTTGTTTGACGATGGGAACGGCTCACCCCATCAATTCCTTCTCATCGTGTCACATTAAATGGTAAGACCTCGGCACTTTGAAAGCAAGATGATTTTTGTTCGGCTTAGCGGGTCCATTCGATTGTCTGCAATTCCGAGTCTCCGGTACGGTTTTACAAGAGCCATCTCAGCCCCTTCCTATCTTGCCCTGCTTGCGCTAATAAATGTGGAGCCCCACGGGCAAGCCCGTGGCACCTTCCAGTACACCCGCGGGGCATCACTTGGTGGTCAAAGCAAAACGGGCATCCTTTATACATTCCGTGTAAAAGCTGCCCGTTCCTGACGCCATAGCGTCATATAAAACTTATTTAGTTTTTTCTTTAACCTGCCCGCTTGCTGGCGCGGCATCACTTAATGCGTTGGCGGATCTCACTTCGGCGTCCCCACGAGTCTGCTTCCGGGGAAGCCCTTCCTTCGCTTGGCCCGCCAAACGGGCTTACACTGAGCGGTGTGGAGGTTGAGGGCTTGATTCAGGCAGCTCGATGCCGATTGAGAAGCCTGCGCGAATTGCGTCCGCCCGCCTTGAGCGGGCCATTTTGGCCCGGTGGAGTGATTTCTCCCGTCATGGATGACCTCCATTTCTGGAAGAGTCTGGAACAGCCGCGCGGTCCGTTCTCACTCTTCCCGCCCTGAGTGGGAAGCCCAGGGTCAGCTTTTTTGTATCCCCGTGATTGTCCCATGTCAAGATGTTTTCGCGAAAAAATTTAGCCTCAACTTAGGCGAGTGAAGCATTCGTCCGACTCGTCCTCCGGGAATGATCCGTTGCTACCGGTGAGCGCGCATCTCCGCGGCCGTGAATGGCCCGGCGCCCATGATTTGATGGACCTCCCATTCGACGATTTCGAAGGCGCAAAAACCGGCTGCAGTGTACGGATCAGCCGCGGCAATGCTTTCCGCTTCTGACTTCGATTCCGCGCGAATGACATAAATGCCGTATTTGCGGTCTGTGCTGGGGCCGGAAAAAAGAATTTTCCCCGCTTGATGCTGTGCCTTCATCCAGACCAGGTGCTCATCCAAACTAACCGTCCACTCCTCGCGCGGCTTCACCGCCCGCCGCAGAACTAAATACCACATGGCAACCTCCCGATGGTTTCGTAGCTGAACAAGGATTCTAGAAAATCGTTGCAGCCCACGGATATTCCGGACCCGACCGGCTGTCAAGGGATCTATCTCCCGAGAGCGATGGCCGCGGTGCCAAGTACGACCGAGACCGTGCCGGCGATGGTGCGGGCGTTGATCTCTTCCCTCCCGCGCAGAAAGACGATAGCGATGATCAGGTTCCATAACGGCGTCGTCGCCACGATCGGCGAGATGATCACCACCCGCCCCGAGCTCAAGGCCATGAGCGAGAGCAAGGCGCCGAGTCCTTCAAAGAAACCCGACAAGGTAAAATGGAGCACGCCCCTAGGATGCCACTTCGAACCCCGGCGGTCCCGCGACAGCCGGACGTACGGCAGCGCGCCGGCGAGCGAGACCACCGCGACGACGGCGGCGAAAAACAACGGCTCATCGTTGATCGTCAGTCCGTAGCGTCTCAGCGGGAATGCGACGCCCGCCAAAACACCGGCGGCGAGGGAGTAGACGATATGCCACCAGCGATATCCGGGTGGCGGTACATCCGGTTTCCACGAGATCAGAACGACTCCGGCGACGATCAACAAGGTACCCGCAATGATCATCGCGCTCGCCTTTTCATGCATGACGACGATGGCGATCAGCGCGCTCCAGAGCGGGTAAGTATTGCGCAACGGCTGGCTGCGCGAGGTGCCGATACGATGCAAGCCTACGAAGGTCAACAGGCTGGTGACGCTTTGCAGTATGCCAAGGAGCACGAACACGATCAGGGCAAGTCTGGCAAAAACTGGGATGCCGCCGGTCAACATAACCGCCGCCCACAAGAGAATCGTGCGCGCCAGCAGCGATACGATCGTCGCGGCCAGCGGCGTCGAATATTGCAAGCCAAACCAACCATAGATGGTGAAAAGCGCGTACGAGAAGGCGGCGAGGAGAGCTAAGGCTTCAGGTGCCATGATGCGTTGCTTATGAAAGAGGACTTACTAGACCCTGTTAGTCAAAGGCAAGTGATTGAGGTGACGTTTAACTCCGACGGGGCTTGCGGTATATAATGTAGTGGTTCGGCTTCAGCCAGCACGAATCAAGGAGACCCTATGCTTCAAGTCGTTGTCGGCTTAATTCTGTTTTGTTTTGAATGCGTCCAACCGTTCGGGCTTTATGCTCAAGACCAAATCCGCGATTTGGTCGTCAAAATTCACGCGACACATCACACCCCGAACCTGTTGCGGCCATGGGCGAAGAACAGCCCTCAGCAAGTGAAGGGCTCGGGGGTGGTGATCGACGGCAAACGGATTCTTACCAATGCCCACGTGGTCCGCTACGCAAGCCAAATCTACGTGCAACCGAACCAATCCTCCCGGCGCATTCCCGCGCGGGTGGAAGCGATTACGCCGGCGCTGGACTTGGCGACATTAAAACTCGATGACGAGTCGTTTTTTGACAAGCGCGGCACGCTTCCTTTCGCCCCTGATTTGCCCAGGGTTAAGGACAACGTGAACGTCTACGGCTATCCCACCGGCGGCACTGAATTATCGGTGACCCAGGGAATCGTTTCCCGCATCGAATACACTGAATACTATTATCAGGGCAGCGGGTTACGAATCCAGGTCGATGCCGCGCTCAACTTCGGCAACAGCGGCGGTCCCGCGGTTACCGACGGCAAGCTCGTCGGTCTGGTCTTCAGCCTGATTCAAAATGCCCAGAACATCGGCTATCTGATCCCCGTCGAAGAAATCCGGTTGTTTCTCACCGACGTCGCGGACGGCGTTTACGACGGCAAGCCGCAAATGCTCGACGTTATCCAGACGGTGGAGAACGAAGCCTTGCGGCAAAAGCTTCGCCTGCCCGACGGCACGAACGGCGTCATGGTCACCGAACCCTATCGCTCCGATCCGGACTATCCGTTGATGGAGTGGGACGTCATCACCCAAATCGGCGACACGCCCATCGACAGCGACGGCAAGGTCGC
>JACPFE010000577.1 GCA_016183145.1 Deltaproteobacteria bacterium
TCCCCACCTCGATCACCAGGTGGCCGAATTCGTTGACCTGCATCTTGTCGCCCGGATAAAGCAGGATCGTCGCGCCCACCTCTTCGATTACCGCCGGGCCGTCCATCCGGTCGCCGACTTTGAAACCGCTGCGCAATAAGATCGGGCACTGAACCGCTCCCTGAGCCCCGTCGAAGATCACCGGCCGCCTGCCGCGCTCGCCGCCGTCGTCGTCGCGCGCAGCCGACGCCAGCGCTAACCGGTTATCCAAACGGCCGAGCGCCGAGAGCCGGAGATTGACCATCATCACCGGCTCCTTGGGCGCCGAGTGGCCGTAGTGCTCTTGATGGAGCTGATCGAAGCGCGACCGAATGGCGTCGAAATTACTGAGCGCGCGCAAATCCTCCGTGAGCGGCACCGCCAGCGTATACTCCTGGCCGCGGTAACGCATGTCGAGAAAGCGGCGCAGCAGGATCTGCTC
This sequence comes from Deltaproteobacteria bacterium, assembly GCA_016183145.1. Lineage (GTDB taxonomy): Bacteria > Desulfobacterota > Binatia > UBA9968 > UBA9968 > JACPFE01. Next base: position 461 of record JACPFE010000577.1, read on the forward strand.
CGGCCCGGCCCCTTCCTCCCGCAACGTGTCGGTGGCGGATTTTTCCAGACCGGCGAAAGCGTCGGCGATTTGCCCGCCGGTGGTCTCGCTCAGCTCGCGCACGAAGGTCTGCACATAGTCGTGTTTGAGATCTGCGAGCAGCATGCCGAAAGCGGAAAAATGCGCCGGCATCGGCGGAATGATAACGCGCGGCACGGAGAGCTCGCGGGCGATGGCCATCGCGTGCAGCGCGCCGCCGCCGCCGCTCGGCACCAGGACGCAGTCGCGCGGATCATAGCCTTTCTCGACGGAGACCGCGCGCACGGCGAGCGACATGTTAAAATTGGCGATGGTCAAGATTCCCAGCGCCGCTTCTGCCAATGACATTCCGAGCGGTTTGGCGATCTTTTCCGTGATCGCCGCCGCCTGATCGCGCTGCAGGCGGATGCCGCTGCCGAGAAAATATTGCGGATCGATGCGACCGACGATCAAGTTGGCGTCGGTCACCGTCGGCTCGGTGCCGCCCTGTCCATAGCAAGCCGGTCCCGGCGCGGCGCCCGCGCTCTGCGGCCCGACCTTCAAGCCGCCGGCGGGATCGATCCAGGCGATACTGCCGCCGCCGTTGCCGACTTCCACGATGTCCACCACCGGCAGCATCATCGGATGGCCCGACACGTAACCACCGACATAGTAATGGCTGGTCACTTCCGGATGGAAATACTTGATCAAGCTCGCCTTCGCCGTCGTGCCGCCCATGTCGAAGGAGATGATGTGGCGGCAGTCCAGCGCTTCGCCGAGACTCGCCGCCGCGATGACGCCGGCCACGGGCCCGGACTCCATCATCGTCACCGGCATTTTCTTTGCCGTCTCCGCCGACATCAAACCGCCGTTGGACTGCATCACGCGGAACGTGCCTTTGAAACCACCTTCGCCGAGCAACTTTTCCAGCGAAACCAAATAACGGCTAACGAGAGGTCCGACGTAGGAATTCAGTACAGTCGTCGACGTGCGCTCATATTCCCTGAACTCGCGGAGGATTTCGTGGGACAACGAAACATAGGCCTCGGCAAACCGCTGGCGCAAAAGCTCTCCCAACCGCCGCTCGTGAACCGGATTGGCGTAGGCGTGAAGCAGACAGACCGCGATGCTTTCCACTCCGGCTGTCTTAAGTGCGCCGATCGTTGCATCCGCCGACTGCTCGTCTAGAGGTTTGAGCACCTCGCCGGTGGCGTAAAGCCGCTCATCGACTTCCAGACGCAGGTCCCGCGAAACCAGCGGCACCGGCCGTTTGAAAAAAAGATTGTAGCCCTCGGGACGGTTGCCCCTGCCGATCTCGTAGACATCGCGAAACCCCTGGGTCGTGATGAGACCCGTGCGCGCCCCTTTGCGCTCAAGGACGGCGTTGATCGTTACGGTGGACCCGTGGACGAAGAAGCTCGCCTGGGAAGCGTCGATCTCCGCGCCGTTCAGACAATCGCGAATCCCGCGCGCCAGATCGTCCGGCGTCGTCAGCGCCTTGCTGCGGTAGATTTGACCTTGGTCGTCGACGGCCACCAAATCGGTGAATGTCCCACCTATATCAACGGCGATTCTCATGGAGCCTTTCGAATTCGTGTAGAAGGCATAACCCTCACGCCCTCACGAACTTTGAACGTAAACTTACGCCGAGCGCTCCTGTGGTACTCTCCCCCTTGACGGGGGAGAGCTAGAGTGGGGGTGCTCATCATCTAATGGCGTACGCAGCACCCCTATCTTCCCCCATCGGAGACTGTGTCGCAATGTCATCCTGAGGCGATAGCCGAAGGATCTCGTCTTCGTAAGTGAAAGAAAATGCGAGATGCTTCGCTCCGCTCAGCATGACATCTATGGGATTCTCTCTCATTACGACACAGTCTCTCAAGGGGGAAGGTACTAAAAAAGATGAAGTGCGGATGAAAAATTTTCAATTGCCGATCAGCGATCTCGCCCCACTTCCCGCCACCTCATAGCTGTCACCAAACAGAATCATTTTTCCTTCGCTCTCGAAGGCAACGCGCAGCGCCAGCGTCATGCCTTCATTCAGCACGGTCGCGCCCGTCGACGGCGCTCCGACCTGGCGCGCATCGTCTTCATTCAAAAACGGCGCCTCCCACGGGTTGAGACCGATGCCGTTGGCGAGACCGTAAATGGACGCGGTCGCGTAGAATTCACCAAGGGCCCGGCGCGCCGTTTCATCGATCGCCGCCACCGCCGCGCCGGGTTTCAATTGCGCCGCCATCTGCGCGACGATTTCCTGGGCTTTTTGGTACGCCGCTTGAAGTTTCGCGTCGTTGGACAGAACGAAGCTGCGTCCCGCCTCGGCCCAGTAGCGCTCATGCTGCGCGGCCAAGTAAACCGCCCAGTGGTTTCCGAAACTCGCCGATTGCTTGAAGCTCGGCGGGTTCAAGCGCTTTTCGCCGGCAAGGATGCGAATATCTTCGGAGCCCTTGTCGCGCGCCAGGCGGTCGATGTCGGCAACGATCTCGTATTCTTTTCTTCCCCGCTTGATGAATGCTTGCGCCCCGTCGCAGACTTCTTTTAGTACCCGTCCGGCTTCGCGCATGGCCGCGAGCTCTCGCGCGGTTTTCACCGATCGCAGCGGCAAGAGCATCGAATGACAGTCTTGCCAGCTTACCTGTGGCAACGCGCCCTTCATCTCTTCAAGCTGCGGCAGTGGAAAACCTTGACCCGAATCCACCAGGCCGATTTTCCCTTTGTCTAGGCCCCTTTCCTTGAGCAGCTTCGCCCCGTCACCACCGACTTGATTCGACGCGCGCACGTCCTCGACCCAGGTCAGCGTCTTGGCGAACAGCACGTCGCGGCTGCCGATGTTAAGCAGCAGGGAAATCGCGCCGTCGCGCGGCACCACCGCGATACCGCCGCGCACCTTGGGGAAATAATTGGTCAGGTAGCAGAGGTCGCCGAAGGAATAGTTGTCGCCGTAAATCACCAGGGCATCGAGATCGCGCCGCGCGATCTCTTTGCGTACAAGTTCGAGCCGCGTCTGGAATTCCGCTTGCGGCACCTGCTGCGGGTCCCAGGTGGAACAACCTCGCTTCAATACCGAATGTTTACCAAAGATCATAAGCTCCTCGCAGCAAGGCGAGTACTACTCTCCTTGCCATCTGGAAACGATTTACTCCGTTCCTTGAACGTTGAACTTTGAACCTTGAACCGTCTTTCAGTCCTTAACATAGATATCCCAAGAAGAGCGCGTCAGCGCTTCCGCCTTCTGCGCCGTCATCACCACGGTGTCGCCCAAGGTCATATAGCCGGTCTCGGGAATATATTGGTTCGGGTGAATGATAAAGGTCATCCCCTCTTCCAATCTAGTCTGGTTGCCATCCTCCAAGTTGCCGGGCGCCGAAGAACCGCAGCCGAGACCATGGCCGCGCACGCGCATGAACGGCGGCCGGCAGTATTTCTCGTAGCCCGCATCGGTCAACGTCCCGTTGATCGCCGCGGCAATCGCGCTTGCCGGCGCGCCGGTCCGCGCCGCGTCCATGCCCAAGCCCATCGCCTTTTTGAGAATGGCGTATTTCTCTTGCACCACCGGCGCCGGCCGTCCCAACACCATCGTCCGGCAAATCTGCACGAACAGGCCGCCGATGCAGGGCGTGATCTCGCCGATGATGATGTCGCCGGGCTGGACGACGCGATCCGTCGGCGGATGGAGCGCTTGATTGTGGCTGTTCGCCACCACCATGCCGAAATTATCTTCCGCGCCGAGGGACCGCATGCGGTATTCGACGATGGCCGCAAGCTCGTATTCCTTCAAACCGGGCTGGGCTTCGTCATGTAGCGCTTGCACCCCCGCGTCGGCGATTTCAGCCGCGCGTTTCAACCGCTCCAGCTCGAACTCGCTTTTGCATGGCGAGATGTTTTCGATAATGTCCTTTGCGTTGACGGCTTTTGCATCGAAAGATGTTTTCGATAATGTCCTTTGCGTTAACGGGTGCTCGACCGAGCGACTTGACGATCTCATCGTGGAGACCGGCGCTCAGCGCCTCTCGCCCGACGATGCCGACCTTGCCCGTGAGATGTGCCAGCCGCGGCCAGAAATCTTTGAACGGCCGGATATCAGAAACCCAGGACTCTTCGCGCGCCCGCGCGATGTCCCACACCGGCGACAGATAGAGAACCGGCGCCTCTTCCAACGGCACCACCAGCATCGTTTCCGGCCCGACGCTGATGAAGTCGGTCAGATAGGCGACGTAATTCATGCGCAAAAAGTTGTGCCGCCCGGAATCGTAGACGAGGAGAGTTTGCTGCCCTTGGTCGTGCATTCCTTGTCTCACTTGAGTCAAACGTTTCTCGAATTCCGCTCGTTCGTCCATAATCACCTCGAAAGTGTTACCGCAACTTTCCTCTTATCTACTGTGTCGAATCTGCAGGAACAAGTAACGAGCATGTTCCTGCAAAACTCTGTCGGAGTCTTTCGACGGTGCTCAGGACGAACGGAGGGGTTTTGATATCGTTGAGGATTTTCCGTTCATGCTGAGGCTCTCGAAGCATTCCGAACCTATTTTCAGCAACCTGCTAGAACTATTCCCTCGCCACCACGTCTTCGTGGGGGAGAGGGTTAGGGTGAGGGGGCTCTACGCCGAGGGGGTCTGCGCCGCGCAGACAATGCGCGCCGGACCCTCACCCCTACCCTCTCCCATCGGAATGGGCGAGGGAGTTAAGATTATTTCGCTTTGAACGATTCCGCGGCATTTCATTCGCCCAACACGACCCGCCCGCTATCTTCCGTTGATCGCCGGCGTGTAACCCAATCGCCGGTCGCGCTCGATCAACTCCGGCGCTCGCTCCGTGGCCGGGCCGTAACCGCCGCCACCCGCGGTAAAGAACGTAACGCTGCTACCTTTTTTCAACGGATAGTTCGGTTTCTTGGTAAGCCAAACGCCGGGATCCTCTGGCGACTGTTTGACCAGTGCCTTGGCGATGGCGCCGCACTTTCCATCGAAAAGTCCCCAGGGCGGCGTGCGCTGGCGCTCGACATTGATGTTGGTAAGCGCTTCGCAGAGCACGCGCACGCAGATTTCGATCCCCAGTCCGCCGCGGAATTTGCCCGCGCCGCCGCTGCCCTCGCGCAGGCGATGATGCTCCACCAGCACGGGGTAGTAAATTTCCTGCATCTCGACCGGCGCATTTTGCACATCGCCCTGGCAGATCGACACCGTGGCGTTCTCGCCGTCCTCGTAAGCGCGCCCGCCCCAGCCGCCGCCCATGATCGTTTGGCACAAAAATCTTCTTCCCGAACGCGGGTCGGTGCCGAAAAACGCGTAGCCGCCCATGTCGCCCTTGTGGCCCGCCGCCGCCTTGTCCGGCAAGGCGGGCGCCAGCGCCTTCAAAATGAGATCAACCACGGTGGGCAGCGTGCGGCTCCAGTTGCCCACCGGCGCCGGCGGAGTCGCGCTCAAGATTTTCCCCGGCGGAATGACGACCTTGAGCGCCCGAAAGCATCCTTCGTCGATCGGCGAAAACGGGCTGACTAATGATTTAAAGGCGACCCGCGCCGCCGCCACTGCGCCCGACTCGCCGGAGTTGATCGAGCCCGGCACCTGCTCGCTGATCTCGGAGAAGTCGATGGTCATGTCGCCGCCGCCAACCGCCACTTTCACTTTCAGCGGCACCGGGCGATCGAGATCGACGCCGTCGCTGTCGAACAACGCTTCGGCTTCGTACCGGCCCGGCTTGATGCGGGCGACTTGTTCCCGCGCAAGGGTTTCCGATTGGTGCCAAATCGCCCGCACGCATGCGAGAAACGTTGCCAGCCCGTAGCGCCCGACCAGCGCGCCGAGACCCCGGTCGCCGACCCGGCAGGCGGCGATCTGCGCGCGCAGGTCGCCGAGACAGGACTCGGCGAAGCGCACGTTGTCGGTGATGATTTGCAGGATGTCGTGATCGGGCTTATTGCCTCGGTAAAGCTTGAGCGAGCGCAACTGCAATCCTTCCTCGTAAACCTCTCGGGTACCGCTAAAACCAAAGCCGACGCGGGTGCCGCCGATGTCGATCCAGTGGGCGCGCACAGTGAGAAACGCCACCAGCTCGCCCTCGTGAAAGAACGGCGTGTAGATCACGACGTTGTTTAAATGCTGCCCGCAGACGTAGGGATGATTCATGATCAGCACGTCGCCCGGCGCAAAACCGTCTTTGCCGTAACGGCGCACGCCGTCGACGATCGCCGGACCGAGATCGGCGAGAAAGATCGGCAGCGCGCCGAAGTTCTGCGACAGGATATTACCCTCGGGATCGACGATGCCGACGCAATAGTCGCGCACCTCATAGATCATCATGTTGTAGGAAGTCTTGCGCAGCACCGTGGCCATTTCGTTGGCGATATGGGCCAGGCCGTTGCGCACGACCTCGACGGTGATCGGATTGACGGGAAGCTGAGACATTTTATTTCGCTTCGATCTGGTCGGTCATAAAGAGGTACTCACCACAGAGACCCAGCGCGGCTATGCCGCAACCAAAGGAGTCAGCCTTCTTTCACCACAGAGGCGCAGAGATCGCAGAGTTCGGAGTATCTTATAATCGAAAACTTTTTCCTCCGCGCACTCCGCGCCTCCGCGGTGAGTTTTCCTGGTCTTCGACACGTTTAGAACAGCCCCTGGAAAATTTGCGCAAGCTGCGCAAGTTTTCAACTATAGTAGTACGGAGTTCGCAGAGGTTTTGCGAAAAATGACCTTAGTCGCCTCCGGGTTTCATTAACGCAAGAGCGCCGCTTTCCGGTTCTCTCCCCCTCGACGGGGGAGAGTTAGAGTGGGGGTGGCGCTACCGACCCTTCAACACTTCTTCCAATACCGATTCGTCGACGAAGTCGTTGGGATTGCGCTTCGACGCCCCCGGCATTTTCGGCTCCAACGTCGCGAGAAATTCCGTGAGGCCTTCTCGCTCGGTGCGCAGGGTGTCGGAAATGCTCTTGACGAAGTAATCGTAGGTCTTGATCGCTTCAGCCTTCGAGCCGACATGGATGTATTTCTCGATCACCCGCAAGGTCGCCTCGCGGTTGGTTTTCATGGCGCGCACCGATTCCAGGTAGGCCCGCAGATAACGGCGGACCAGGTCTCGTCGTTCCTTCAGGTCGCGCTTGCGCACCACAATGGACAACTCCGGATAACGCATGCCCATCGCGTTCAAGTCGCCCAGCCGGCTGAATCCTTGCGCTTCCGCCACGAACAACCCGGGGGGCGACATGATGGTCGCAGAGATCACGCCTCGTTCCAGCGCCGTCAGTCGATTCCTTTCGCCGCCGAGCTGGAGAAAAGTCACGTCCTTATCCGCGTTGACACCGTTCTTCTTGAAAGCGAAACGCAGGCCGATATCGTTGTTGCCGCCGAAGCTCGCGATGCCGATCTTCTTGCCCTTGAGGTCCTGATACGACCGGATTTCTTTCGCCGCGATGACACCCGCAGACATGGAGTTCGACGCGGTCCCGACGATGGTGACGTCGGCGCCGCTGAGACTCGCCTGCACCGGCACGCCGCCGCTCGTATGGGCGAAGTCGAGCCCGCCGGAGAGCAGCGCTTGCATGCTCTTCGATCCGCCTGAGATCAACACCGGATCGACTTCCAAGCCGAGCTTTTTGAATTCGCCGGTATCCAGAGCCACCCAAAATGGAATGTTGTAGCCCGCGATGCCCGGATAGCTCGCCGCGATGCGCTGTTGCGCTGCGGCGTTGTCACAAACGA
>JACPFE010000081.1 GCA_016183145.1 Deltaproteobacteria bacterium
CAAACCGCGCAGCGTGGCGCGCACCATGCGATAAACCTCGTCGGGATTTTCACGGATTTTCTTCTCCGAGGTGCCGAAGCCGTTCTGGGGAAACTCGACGATGTCGCCGGCAAAGACGAGCTCGTTGTAGCCTTTTTCCAGAGCGATGATATTTTCGGGCACGGAGAGAAAGGAAGCATCCACGACGCCGGTTTCCATCACGGCGTAGCGGCTCGCCGCCGAGCCGCCCATGGGAAGCAGCGACACGTCCCGCCCCGGCTCCAGACCAAAGTGTGTCAGCATTTTTTCGGCAATCATGGTCGCCGATCCGCCCGGCGAGCTGCCGGCGACTTTTCGTCCTTTCAGTTGCTTGACGTCTTTGATTTCCTTTTTACCCATCAGAAACAGCAACGGTTTGGCCACCGTGAAGAGCAACACCTTCATCGGCTGCCCGCGCACGGCCGCGCCGATGGTGCCGGTCACCGCGCCGTTATAGTCGATGTCGCCGTTAAGCACCGCCGTGCTGGCCAGATTGGCCGGCATATAAATAATTTCCAGATCGATGCCTTCGTCCTTGAAGAAACCGCGACGGAGCGCGGTGTAGAGGGCCAGGAAGGCAACATTGGTTGACGAGCTGGCCATGCGGACTTTCTTCAACGTCTGGGCGTGGCCCTTGGTGTCATGTAGTGGCGCAACGGCGAAGACAAGCAGCAAAAAAAACGTTATTCGTCGCGTCGTTTCTCGCATCGGCATCTCCTCCGCCCGATCAGTCGAGCTGGCTCCAACCACTTGGCGCCCCGCGCTAGCTTCGTTCAAATCGTTCAAAATGTTCAAGCCGTTCAAACCGTTTCGGAAGTTCGATATCCGATCAACGACTTGAACGATTGGAACGTTTGGAACTACTTGAACTGCATTTATCTTTTTATGGGAACAGCTCGCTTCTTCCCGTGCCGGGCTGGCGGTCCCAGCGGGCTTCGAGACTGCGAAAATAGTTCCATGCCCGCTGGGCGCGGCGCTCGAGCGCGATCTCCGCGCCAAAGGCGCGGCATTCCTCGGCGGTCATAGTGCCGACTTCGCCCAACGTCGCCGCTTGAAGGGTCTTTTTGGTATCGTCTTCCAAGACCAACGCGGCGTAGAGAACTTCCTGAAGATTTTGGCCGACGACGACGATGCCGTGGCCGCGCAGCAGGGCGGCGCGCTTGTCGCCGATGACCTTGCGCAAGGCCTCGCCGCGCTGGGGGTTGGTGATCAGTTGCGCCTCCGGATAAAGCGGCACGCCGTCGCTGAAGATCGCGCCTTGCAGTGTGACCGGGCAAAATTCGCGTTTGGCGATGGCGAAAAGGGTTGCGTGCGGCGTGTGCAGGTGCGCGACGGCGAGAGCATCGGCGCGCGCTCGGTGAAGCGCGGTGTGGATCGGCCACTCGACCGGCGGGCCTGTTTTTCCATCTAGCGGCTTGCCGTCGAGGTCCGTGGGTACCATATCCTCCGGGCGCAGACCTCCTTTGTCGGAACCCATGCCCGGCGTAATCAAGACTCGTTTGGTCTCGGGTTGATATACGCTCACGTGGCCGAACAGGCCGATCATTCCCTGCATCGCGAAGATGCGCGTGCAGGCCGCCAGTTGCTCGCGCAGCTCGTTTTCGGTAGGCATCGAGGGGGGTCTCCGTTATCCAACTTCCAGTATCGAATTCAAACTTCCTCTCCCTTGACGGGAGAGGAATGAGGTGAGGGTGTTCCTTAGGAGAAATATCGGTACATGAGCCGCTTCGGGTGGATGATCGCCAAGTAGAGCGCGCGCAGTTTGCCCGGAATGCCGCAGCGCGGCGTGAACAGGTCTTTGAGCATCAGGCCAAGCGGAACCCTATGCTTCGGGAATTTCGCGGCGCCGATGTTGCGCACACCGTACTTCTCCGTACTCTCCTTGAGGACGTAAACCACGCCGCCGCCGCCGGCTTCTCTTTCGCCGTAAATGTAGCCGCCCACGGCCTCGGCCTGCTTCCTTGCTTTGCCGGCGATCTCTTCGGTCAAGCCGAAGTCCATCGCTCCCACCGGACACGCCTGAACGCAGAACGGTTGCTTGTCTTCGCTCACGCGATCGCTGCACATCGTGCACTTGCTGGCTTTGCCGGTGATATCGTTTTTGGTGATGACTTCCCAGGGACAAGCGTGGATGCAGTACTCGCAGCCGATGCAGGCCTGCTGGTTGATGACCACCGGGCCTTCTTCGTATTTCGTAATCGCTTCGACGGGACATACGGCGGCGCAGGCGGCAAAGTCGCAGTGCATGCAACTATTGCGCGCCCAAATCGGCGAGAGCCCTTCGAGCACGGGCGGTTCCATGGTGATCCAGTTGGTGGGGGAAAGTTCGTAGAGACTGGTCCGGTCATGCTCGTTCCAATCCTTGCACGCCTGCACGCAATGGCGGCAGCCGATGCATTTGGTCGCGTCGAACAGAATGCTTCGCGGCTTGCCGTCGCTGAGCCGGGCCGTCGGAACGAGGTTGCCATATCGTTGTTTCAGGATTTCAATTGGATTTGTGGCCATGCGGCGTCCTTTCCAAGTTAACGCTTGCTGACAGCGAACCTGTATCACTTCCCTTTTGTGTGCGTCAACCGGGTTGGCTTCGCCGAGGATTGAAGATGGATGACTGAGGAACACGCATCGGGCGCATTCGAGGTTGTCAGGCCAAGGCAAAGGTGTATAGACTCTATCGCGGAACCCGATTCCCGGAAAGGTAGGCAAGACCTGCGCCGTCTGGGGTGTGTACCTTCGACGGTTCAGACGTTAGGCGTCGCACTGTAATAGTAGTTTTTGCTGCTGTTCCTGATAAGGAGGTTTTATGAGGAGATTAGCAGCGCTGGTATTGATGCTGTTTGCACTAGGGGCTGAATCTTGCTCGCAATCAGGGCCGCTCTCGGAAGGAAGTGCGAAGGTTGGGAGTTTTGGCCAAACGCCAAAGGAGAGCGAGGCCCAAGCCGTAGTTCTAGTCATCGACAAGTCCGGCAGCATGCGCGAAGAGAACCGCATTCTTTTCGCCCAGGAAGCCGCCAAGGCGGTCGCCCGCCAACTCAAGGACCTCGATTTTCTCGGTGTCGTCGGGTTCGACTTGAGCGCTTTCGTGCTCGTCCCGCCGCGACCTAAAGCCGGATCACTGCGCAGATAAGAGCCTCCAGGAGAAGTAATCAAGCCCACTTTGGGAGGACGCAAATATGAGGCGCGTCAAACGTATTTCCCCAGCAATATGCCTCAGCCTTTCTGTATCTTTTATTTCAGGCTGTGAGACGATCGTCTACTGGGACAATCTCCCGCCCTTGACGTCTCCAAGAGTCGTTAGAGTGATAGGGGATAATGAGGGCATCATACGCGCGGTCAAAATCACCCAACGGCTTGTTGACGTGAAGCGTCTTCCTGCTTCCACAATTTTTGTCATGACGCTAACGTACTATCGCACCAACATATACAAGTCATCTCCTATCTTTGACTATAGAGCCAGAGCTTTTCGCTGTACGGTCAAAGGTGAACAAATACATGAGACGCTTGCGCCATCTTCAGGTTGCATCGTGTTGCCAGAAGAGGACCTGGACCGGTTATCGAATGATGCACTTGCCGCTATCATTGCCCACGAGCTGGGTCACATCGAAAGAGGTCACAAGACGTGGCAAGGTGCAGCCGAGCCAAGCCTCAATCAGTGGGAAGCAGATGAAGCCGCAATGAATCGACTTTATCTCGCTGGATACTGTGCAGGTCAGGCTATGAGAAAATACGCCGCTGAAGTAGTGAGCGCATATCCGGGCCGCTTAGTACATCCCTGGCAAGATTATTCAGCAGACTGCAAGCCAAAGCAATTTAAGGACCGGGCAATCGAAGACCATGCCCTTGCGTTCTACAACCGTGGGCTTACCAACTACAAGAAGAAGGACTACGACGGGGCGATCCTGGATTATGACAAAGCGATCGAGCTAGACCCAAAGTATGCGGCCGCCTTCAACAACCGAGGGCTCGCGTATCACAACAAAAAGGATTACGACCGGGCCATCCGGGATTACGATCGAGCCATCCAGCTAGACCCAAACTATGCCTTGGCCTTCAACAACCGTGGCTGGACTTATTACAGCAAGAAGGACTACGAGCGGGCGATTGAAGACTATAACCAAGCGAGCCGGCTAAACCCGAATTATGCCGTGGCCTTCAATAACCGAGGCATCGCGTATCGCTCTAAGAAGGACTATGAACGGGCCCTTGCCGACTATGAGGCGGCGGCGCGGATCGATCCGAAGGTCGCGCAGCACAAATCGATGGGTTATACGCTCTTCTACCTGGGGCGGATGGCAGAGAGCGCCGAAGCGATGGAACGAGCCGTGACGGCCGCGCCGCAGGACATGTACGCCATTCTCTGGCACTACATCGCATTGGCGAGGGAAAACAGAATGGAAATCGCCTCACGGAAGCTGGGCGAGCACGCTGCCAAGCTCAACAAAACCCGCTGGCCGGCACCCGTGGTCCATTTCTTCCTCGATAAGATCAACGAGAAGGAGATGTATACCGCAGCGGAGAATCCCGATCCTAAAAAGAGAAGCGAGCAGATTTGTGAAGCCAACTTTTACGCGGCTGAGGCAAAGCTGCTGAAAGGCGTGACCAATGAAGCGATTCCGCTGCTGCGCGCTGCGGAAAAGGAGTGCCCTTCGACCTTCTATGAGGCGCACGGTGCGAGCGCGGAGCTTAGACGCGTCGGGGCGAAAGTCCCGTAGGATGGGTTGAGGCGTGGCTGCGCGCCGATACCCGTCGTAATCCATCATGTCTTCGCAGCGATGGATATCGGATTGACGGGTATCGCAGGGCTCCACCCATCCTACGGAGCGTAATTTCTTCCTAATCTAGCTGCGACCACTCCATGAATTCTTCCAGCGCGAGTTTTTCCAAGGTGTCTTTGAACGGTCGCCCGGTCTTTTCGTGTCTTCCCGATAGCCGGTAATACTCGTACACCAAGTCCGGCAGCCATTTGGCGATGG